>JALYGX010000062.1 GCA_030776905.1 Cyanobacteriota bacterium
GGTTCATAGACGGTGAGCGAGTCCTGCCCTTGCCATTGGGCAATGATGGCATGGGGTTCCATCGCTGCGTGTAGTTCTGTAGAGGTGGTATAGGTCGCCTCTATCTTTGTAGCTGCGCCTGCCATTCCTGCCGCAAACTGCCCCTTCTCGAACTTAAACTCTTCACCCATCTGAGCCGGAGCTTCTTTGAACGTTGCGTTCTTCGCTTCAACTAATGGCTTTTGCGTCTCGTATTCAACTTTAACAAGGTGTGCGGCGTGACGCGATCGCTCAAACGTATCTGCCACCACCAAACCGATAATTTGCCCTCCATAGTGAACCTTATCGTCCGACAACGGCAGACGCGCCTCGTAAATTTTTGAGGTCATGAAGTTATTGGAGGGCATGAACACCTTGGGGGCATTCTTGTGGGTGAAGACTCCCATTACTCCGGGAGCGCGTTCCGCTGCGCTGGTATCGATGGTTTTAATGCGCCCGTTAGCAATGCTAGCGGTGACTAGATAACCGTGAACGAGTCCCGGAATCTGGTGTTCCGCTGCGTAGGTAGCCGTTCCTGTCACCTTAGCCCGTCCATCTGTGCGGCTAACATCCGTACCAATTACCTTGCTCATGCGACACCTCCTCCTTTTGCTGATACCATAAGCGATCGCTTGATGGCTCGTTTAGCTAATTCAACTTTGAAGCCGTTGTGAGCGAGTGGCTTGGCTCCTTGTAGGGCAATGTCTGCCCCCTGCTGAAAGGTTTCGGCGTTGGCGGGTTTGCCAATTAAAAACTTCTCCGCCTCGGTGAGACGCCAAGGCTTGTGAGCAACGCCGCCCATTGCCAGACGTGCATTCTGGATGGACTCGCCTGCCAAGTCAACAGCAGCAGCAATGGAAATCAGGGCGAAGGCATAGGATGCCCTGTCTCGCAACTTAAGATACACACCAGACTTGGCAAACGGCACTGGCGGCAACACGACGGCAGTAATTAGTTCCCCTGGCTCCAGGTTGGTATCCCGCTGAGGTGTGTCGCCCGGTAGACGGTGGAAATCGGTAAACGGGATCTGCCGCTTGCCTTTGGCACCTTCCACTTCAACAACGGCATCCAAAGCCGCGAGGGGGACACACATATCGGATGGATGAACTGCCACACACTGGTTGCTGGCTCCAAAGAGCGCGTGCATACGGTTAATACCCGTTGCAGCGGGACAGCCGCTTCCCGGTTCCCGCTTGTTACAAGGGAAGGCTGTGTCGTAGTAGTACGGGCAGCGAGTACGTTGCAACATATTGCCACCGACGGAAGCAACGTTGCGAATTTGCTGAGAGGCACCGGACAGAATCGCCCTAGCTAACATCGGATAATTGCGCCGCACATCGGGATGGTCGGCTACTGCCGTATTGGTTACCAGTGACCCTATACGTAGACCACCCCCAGTGATTGGTTCAATGCGCTGCATCTCCAGGCGGGAGATATCAATAAGCTGCGATGGCTCATCAAGAAAGACTTTCATGCGGTCAACCAGGTTCGTGCCGCCTGCGATGAACAGTGCATCGTTGTTAGTAGACGCCCCTTGGACTGCATCTTTAACCGAGGTGGCGCGGATGTAAGAGAAGTTTTTCATGCTGGCATTTCCTTCGGTTCACTGACCATCATCGCTGCGGCAGGAGAGGGAGGCGTTTGTCCGGCTGCTTGCTGCACGGCTGCGACGATACCGTTGTAAGCGCTGCACCGACAGAGATTGCCGCTCAGCCGCTCCTTGATTTCAGCCTCAGAGAGTCCAGCCAATTGCGGGGGACTGTTAAGGTCTGGCGTAATGGCGCTAGCACAACCTCGTTTGATTTCGTCGAGTAGGGCAACCGAGGCACAAATCTGCCCTGGTGTGCAATAGCCGCACTGGAAGCCATCGTTGTCGATGAATGCCGCCTGCACTGGATGGAGAACATCACCCTTCGCCAGTCCCTCAACGGTGACAATCTGCTTGCCCTCTTGCATCACAGCCAAGGCAAGACAGGAGTAAACTCGCTGTCCATCGATGAGGACTGTACAGGCTCCACACTGACCGTGATCGCAGCCCTTTTTGCTGCCTGTTAGTTCCAGACGTTCGCGCAGGGCATCCAGTAGGGTTACTCGTGGCTCGATAGTGAGCGATCGCTTTTCCCCGTTCACGCTTAGTACCAAACCCATCTCCCCTTGGGGAGGGGGTTGGACAGAATCTCCTTCCTTGGCTGCTGTTGGCTGATTGAGCAATGAGGGTGCCGCTATCGCCGTGCCTGCTGCGGTTAACGCCTGTCCTAAAAAATTGCGCCGAGACGTTCGTTTAGCCTTTCCTTCATGGTCTTGCATTGATTACACCTCTAGTTAGTGTCCAATCGACTCCTCAGCAGGAGATTGGTTCATGATTGTGTCACTCTCGAACAACTGTTTGAACAAATGCAGAGTTCATCGAATTGCGAGCAGGGAAGGGCTTACTTACCACATAAATAAAATTATGATTGGTATCAGCCTTATTTTTTATCTTCGGTATAAAGAACAGCAGGAGTGCAGGACAAATCAAACAAAATAGATCACAAAAAATCCCCTACGCGAAGGCAGGGGATTTTGTTTAATTACCTAGAAAGCTAAGCTTCAGTTAACTTCATCAGCCAAATTTACCAGCCGTTGAGGCAATCAAGAACGCCGCGTAGGTAAGGATGTAGCCAACCGTAAAGTGAGTTAGACCAACTAACCAACCTTGGACGATGGACAGAGCAACTGGCTTGTCCTTCCAGCTAATCAGGTTAGCTAAAGGAGTACGCTCGTGTGCCCAGACCAGAGTTTCGATCAACTCTTGCCAGTAACCACGCCAGCTAATCAGGAACATGAAACCAGTTGCCCAGACCAGGTGTCCGAAGAGGAACATCCAAGCCCAAACCGACAGGTTTGTTGTGCCGAAGGGGTTGTATCCGTTGATTACCTGCGCCGAGTACAGCCAGAGATAGTCGCGTAGCCAGCCCATCAGGTAGGTAGACGACTCATTAAACTGAGCCACATTGCCTTGCCAGATACCCAGATGCTTCCAGTGGAAGTAGAACGTGACCCAACCAATGGTGTTCAGCATCCAGAACATGGCGAGGTAGAAGGACTGCTCCCAAGAGGAAGTTTGGCAGGTGCCGCCACGACCAGGACCGTCGCAGGGGAAGGTATAGCCGAAGTCCTTCTTATCCGGCATCAGCTTGGTTCCACGGGCATCCAACGCACCCTTGACACAAATCAGGGTGGTGGTGTGCAGACCCAATGCGATCGCGTGGTGAACCAGGAAATCGCCAGGACCAATTGTCAAGAACAGAGAGTTTGTGGTGTTGTTAATCGCATCCAGCCAGCCCGGTAACCAGACGTTGCCGTAGTTGGGCCAAGCTGTGGTGGCGATACTATCGGGATTCGACAACAGAACATCCATTCCATAAAGCGCCTTACCATGAGACGCTTGGATGAACTGAGCAAACACCGGCTCGATCAGGATTTGCTTTTCGGGGGTTCCAAAGGCTTGCATCACGTCATTGTGGACGTACAAACCTAAGGTGTGGAAGCCCAGGAATAGCGAAACCCAGGATAAGTGAGAGATGATTGCCTCTTTGTGCCTCAGTACCCGATCCAAGACGTTCCCTTTGTTTTGCTCAGGGTCATAGTCTCGAACTAGGAAGATCGCACCGTGGGCGAATGCACCAATCATTATGAAGCCAGCAATGTACTGGTGGTGAGTGTAGAGCGCTGCTTGGGTTGTGTAGTCCTTAGCCATGAAGACGTAAGGAGGCAGCGAATACATATGCTGTGCCACCAGAGAGGTGACAACTCCTAGAGCAGCTAGGTGAATGCCTAACTGGAAGTGCAAGGAGTTGTTGTAGGTGTCGTACAGTCCTTGGTGAGGCAGGTTGAACTGACCTTCACTCTTTGTACCTGGTAACAAACCGGCCTTGGAGTTCAGCATTTCTTTGATGCTGTGACCAATTCCGAAGTTTGTCCGGTACATATGACCGGCAATGATGAAGAGCACCGCGATCGCCAAGTGGTGATGGGCAATATCCGTCAGCCACAGGGATTGCGTTTGGGGATGGAAGCCACCCAAGAAGGTCAGAATCGCTGAACCTGCGCCTTGGGAAGTCCCAAACACATGACCGGCGGTATCTGGGTTCTGGGCATAGACACCCCAGTTCCCTGTGAAGAACGGACCCAATCCAGCCGGGTGCGGCTTCACAGATAGGAAGTTATCCCAACCCACATGCTGTCCGCGAGATTCGGGGATAGCAACGTGAACTAAGTGTCCCGTCCAAGCCAGAGAGCTAACACCAAACAGACCCGCTAGGTGGTGGTTCAGGCGAGACTCAGCACTCTTGAACCAGGCTAAACTGGGGCGGAATTTAGGCTGCAAGTGCAGCCAACCGGCAAACAAGAACAATGCAGACAACAATAAGAGGAACACTGCACCTTGGTACAGGTCATTATTTTTTGTCATGCCGATGGTGTAAAACCAGTGGTAAACACCAGAGTAAGCAATGTTAACCGGGTTAGATGCACCAGCTTGGGTAAAGGCATCTACTGCTGGTGCGCCGAATTGAGGGTCCCAAATCGCGTGGGCGATGGGACGGACATTTAGTGGATCTTTAATCCACTGTTCAAAGTTACCTTGCCACGCTACGTGGAACAGGGTGCCAGAAGTCCACAAGAAAATGATTGCTAGATGGCCGAAGTGAGAAGCAAAAATCTTTTGATAAAGATTCTCCTCGGTCATGCCATCATGGCTTTCAAAGTCGTGAGCCGTGGCAATCCCGTACCAAATCCGACGTGTTGTCGGATCTTGAGCGAGGTCTTGGCTAAATTTTGGAAATTTTGTTGCCATCTGTCTTAGGAAATCCTCCTCGCTGACACATGAGACTTATGCATTAGAAGCTGCTCATTTTCTGTCTGGATGACCCCCTGGAACATACGTTCCAGGTTTGGAGAGGGTCAAGGGCAGGTAAGACACATAATGGTGTCCCACTTTAACTTTGGTATCGATTTAAAGAGCCGTTATCCAATCGCGATAATTCGCGCCAGGAAAAACGCCCAAGTGGTGACAATTCCTCCCAGGAGGAAGTGGGCCACCCCCACAGCCCGACCCTGAATAATACTCAGAGCACGAGGTTGAATGGATGGGGCGACATTCAATTTATTATGCGCCCAAACGATTGATTCGATCAGCTCTTGCCAGTAGCCGCGACCGCTGAACAGGAACATCAAGCTAAAGGCCCACACAAAGTGAGCGCCCAAGAACAACAGACCGTAGGCTGAGAGGGCAGTACCGTAGGAGCTGATTACCTGAGACGCTTGAGCCCACTGGAAGTCACGCAACCAACCGTTAATGGTGAGGGCACTCGTTGCAAAGTTGCCACCAGTAATGTGAGATACGGTGCCATCTGGTGCTACTGTACCCCAAACATCCGATTGCATCTTCCAGCTAAAGTGGAAAATCGCGACCGAGATGCAGTTGTACATCCAGAACAGACCTAGGAACACGTGATCCCAACCCGATACCTGGCAGGTACCGCCACGACCAGGACCGTCGCAGGGGAAGCGGAAGCCCAAGTTAGCTTTATCTGGAACCAGACGAGAACTACGCGCAAACAGCACACCTTTGAGCAGAATCAGCACGGTGACGTGGATAGTAAAGGCATGAATATGGTGAACCATAAAGTCCGCCGTACCCAGTGCAATTGGCATCATCGCCACTTTGCCGCCAACCGCTACAATGCCGCCACCAAATGCATAGCTAACAGGTTCTAGCGCATTGGGAGCCGTGCTGCCAGGGGCCAAAGTATGAATGTTTTGAACCCATTGAGCAAACACTGGCTGCAACTGAATGGCTGTATCCGAGAACATATCCTGAGGACGACCAAAAGCCCGCATCGTGTCGTTGTGAACGTACAGACCAAAGCTGTGGAAGCCTAGGAAGATACACACCCAGTTCAGGTGAGAGATAATCGCATCCCGGTGACGCAGTACTCTATCCAGCAGATTGTTCTGGTTGAACACTGGATCATAATCGCGCACCATGTAAATAGCGGCGTGAGCAGCACCCCCCACAATACAGAACGCTCCAATCCACATATGGTGGGTAAAGATGGAGAGCTGTGTTGGGTAGTCTGTCGCCAAGTACGGATACGGTGGCATCGCGTACATATGGTGAGCCACGATGATGGTAATCGAACCGAGCATGGCAAGGTTAATTGCTAGCTGGGCGTGCCATGATGTGGTCAGGTTTTCATAGAGACCTTTATGTCCTTCACCAGTGAAGGGACCTTTATGGTTCTCTAGAATTTCCTTAATACTGTGACCAATGCCCCAGTTCGTCCGGTACATATGACCAGCAACGATGAACAGTACTGCCAGCGCCAAGTGATGGTGAGCAGTATCTGTCAACCACAAGCCACCTGTGATTGGATTTAAACCTCCCTTGAACGTTAGGAAGTCAGCATACTGACCCCAGTTCAACGTGTAGAAAGGCTTCAACCCTTGAGCAAAACTGGGAAACAGTTCTGCCATCAAACTGCGGTTCAAGATGAACTCGTGGGGCAGGGGAATGTCACCAGGAGCTACTCCAGAATCCAGCAGCTTGTTAATCGGCAGAGCCACGTGGATTTGGTGACCGGCCCAGCTCAAACAGCCAAGTCCAAGTAACCCAGCTAGGTGGTGGTTCAACATTGACTCCACATTCTGGAACCATTCCAGCTTGGGAGCCCGCTTGTGATAGTGGAACCAGCCTGCAAATAGCATCAGAGCTGCCATTACAAGACCACCGATCGCTGTAACGTAAAGCTGGAACGTATTTGTGATACCAGCAGCACGCCAGATCTGGAAGAAGCCTGATGTGATTTGAATGCCGTGGAAACCTCCACCAACATCCCCATTCAAAATGCCTTGACCAACGATGGGCCAAACGACTTGAGCGCTAGGCTTGATGTTTAGAGGATCGGTTAGCCAAGCCTCATAGTTAGAAAAGCGAGCGCCATGAAAATACATGCCGCTCAACCAGACGAAGATGACAGCCAGGTGACCGAAGTGAGCGCTAAAAATTTTACGAGATACGTCTTCTAGGTCACTGGTATGACTATCGAAATCATTACCGAGAGCGTGAAGGTTCCAAATCCAGGTTGTGGTTTTTGGGCCTCTAGCTAGGGTGCGGTCAAAGTGACCAGGCTTCGCCCACTTCTCGAAAGAAGTTGGAACCGGGTCTTTATCGACTACAACCCTTACTTTCGCTTCGCCTCCAGGGGGGCTACCAGGAGGAGGGCTACTAATTGTCATGAGGATTCTCCTCTCTAGACAAGGAACGAGAAATACCCGAATGGGAGTTTGATTCTATACGAAGGAAAGCCTACCAAATCAACGATAGCTTTCTTGGGGGAGCAAGATACTTGGTTTGAACTAGTCAAACGGAGTACCTTCTGTAGTTGATGATAGGTCTTGCTATTGAAAGTCTTTGGAAGCACTTAACAATAATTCAAATTTAGGCAAATCAAGGTCTACTTTGGTTTGTAATTCAAAAACCCCCGCTCAAAAGTCAAGAGGAGGAAAGATAAATGTTACAAAACGCAATTCATTGGGAAATTAGCCTCAGAATTTGAGAAACAGCGCCATAGGGTAGTACCAAAACGAAATAACGGCAACGCTCCTAAACTTCAAAGACTAAAATTCCATCCAATTATGAGAGAAGAGGTGGAACGGATTCGGCTATAGTGCCTATGGATAGCTTCGGTTAAGATGAAATGCTGGTGGCAAAAGGAGATTGCGTGTTGGCTAGAAATCGCTGGTGGGCAACTGTGAGAGGACTTTTTTCATTCCTGATAGCAGCGGTTTTGGCTTGGGGTTTGGTGGCGTGTGGCAACCGTATTGACACCCCTCAGGCTATGAATACCGAGGAAACATCTAAAACGCTGCAACGCGGTTCACTTTCAGAGGTCGCCCCTCCCCCAGTTATTCAGCAACTGAGTCAGAGTTTGGATGCTTACCAGCCTCAAGTCACTATTGTTAGTCCAAATACTGATGAAGTTCTTCAAGACACAACTGTATCTGTCAAATTTCAGGTTCAGGATTTACCCATTTTCAAAGACCCGGACTTAGGACTCGGTCTTCATCTGCACGCTATCCTGGACAACCAACCTTACAAAGCGGTTTATGACCTAGACCAACCTCTAGTTTTTGAAGACTTAGCCCCAGGCACCCATACACTGCGGGTTTTTGCCTCCCGCCCCTGGCATGAGAGTTTCAAAAACGAAGGTGCCTACGCCCAGACCACATTTCACATTTTTACAAAGACGACTGATAACAACCCAGATGCCGCTCTGCCGCTACTGACCTACAGCCGTCCTACAGGCAGCTACGGAGCCGAGCCAATTATGCTCGACTTCTACCTGACTAACGCGCCACTTCACCTAGTGGCTCAGGAAAGCCCAGACGACGATATTGCGGATTGGCGAATTCGCGTCACCGTCAATGGTGAAAGTTTTGTTCTCGATCGCTGGCAACCCATTTATCTCAAAGGGTTTAAACGGGGTAAAAACTGGGTGCAGTTAGAGTTTCTCGATGAAAAGGGAAACCCTGTTAAAAATGTTTTTAATAACACGGTACGGCTGATTGACTACGAACCAAAAGGCAAAGACACCCTTTCTAAGCTTGTACGCGGTGAAATCTCGGCTGAATCCGCTCGTAGCCTTGTAGAGCCTGACTACAAGCTCAAGCCGACGCCAACACCATCAGTCACAGCTACTCCCAGTCCGTCACCTATCCCTTCGCCAACAGAAATACCAACACCAATACCGCCTGTTACTCCTTCTGTTGAAGAAACGCCAACTGAACCAGCGACACCGGAAGAAAAACCGATACCTTCTGCTGAATCAACACCTACTGAAACTCAACAGACAGCTCAACCCAAATCCGGCGGTTTCTTTGGTCGCTTCCGACGACCAGATGAGGTGCCAACGCCATCACCATCACCCGAATTTGTTGTTCCTGAGGAATCAGAGGCGACACCCCAACCGGAAGCACCAGCAATTCCCAGTGAATCCCCAGCACCTGTAGAGGACTCGACACCAACGGCGGAATCGACACCAACAGAACCATTAGAAACTCAAAAACCCAAATCCGGTGGCTTCTTTAGCCGTTTCCGTCGTCCAACTGGCTCTCCGACACTGTCACCCAAACAGCCAGAAGTACTAGAAGCTCCCTCACCTGAACCGAGTGTCGTGCCAGAGCTACCAGAACCTCAATCCGAAGTAACATCAGAACCCAAGGAAGCTACGGTACGCCCAACTCAACCCGCAAAATCTTTAGAGGAAGCCACTCCAACCACTGAACCTGTAATACCACAGGTGACACCTGCCCCTGTTATCAGGCCTGTACCCATACCAATAAAGCCAGAGAAATCGAAAGCCGAGGCCAGTTTAAAGGGTTTACAACCTTCAGCGGTTGATAAAGTGCCTACTGATTCTGGGTTGCCACCAACGCTACCGGAGATCATAGAGACACCCTTCCCAAAACCTTTAGAACCTGAAGCGGCATTTCCTCAACCAAATGCCGCGATCGCTCCAGAACCCGAATCATCACCAACTACACTGCCAGAAGCAACTCCTGAATTCCGCTAAGGTAAAGAACTGTTAGTTATTGGCGATCGCAAGATAAAGAGATGATGACACCTCGCGTTCGAGCGCCAGAGCTTCCTCAAAACAGAATCTGGCTAAATACCGATCGCCCTTTATCTCTTAAAGATTTAAAAGGGCGAGTGGTCATTCTTGACTTTTGGACATACTGCTGCATTAATTGCCTGCACGTCCTGCCAGACCTGAAATATCTGGAAAACAAATACAAGGACAGCCTCACGGTTATTGGCGTTCACTCGGCTAAATTTGACAACGAGAAAGACGCGGAAAATATCCGTCAAGCTGTGCTTCGCTACGATATCGAACATCCAGTTTTGGTGGATAGTAACTTCCATGTCTGGCAGCAGTATGCAGTTCGAGCTTGGCCAACTCTCATGCTGATCGACCCGGAAGGATATGTTATTGGCTATGTATCGGGTGAGGGGAATCGAGAGGTTTTGGAGCAACTAATCAGTCAGCTCATCCGCGAACATCAAGAGAAAGGGACAACCAACTTCCAAGAACTAGCACTTACCCTGGAAAAACAGCG
Source organism: Cyanobacteriota bacterium (assembly GCA_030776905.1). Taxonomy (GTDB): domain Bacteria; phylum Cyanobacteriota; class Cyanobacteriia; order Cyanobacteriales; family Coleofasciculaceae; genus CADCTM01. Next base: position 10,180 of record JALYGX010000062.1, read on the forward strand.
GCAACCCTTAGCGACGCCCCTAGCCTTTCCTGGTAAGGTGCTAGCTGATGAAGTTAGCGTTAGCGGAGCAAGTCCGTTGGCAAAGCAGGGTCCGACTGCCGCAAAGGACCCTTGCTTATTCATTGCTGACTCAGGCCATCACCGCATTGTTGTTACTACGCTAGCTGGTGAGGTACTACACCTGATTGGTACGGGCAAATCGGGGTTGGTTGATGGCTCCTTCTCGCAAGCTCAGTTTTTTGCCCCCCAAGGCATGACACTTGATGCCGAAAATCAAATTCTCTACATTGCCGATACAGAGAATCACTGTATCCGACAAATTGACCTTGAGAATCAGCAGGTGAAAACCATTGCTGGGACTGGGGAGCAAAGTCATCACATCCGACCTCACAAAGGTCTAGCTTTAGAAACCGCTTTGAATTCCCCTTGGGATTTAGAAAAAGTAGGCAATCGCCTTTTAATTGCGATGGCTGGGTTCCACCAAATTTGGGAAATGCAACTAGAAACTGGCATCGTCAGCACCTACGCTGGTATCGGCGCAGAAGCTTGCATCGATGGAGCGTTGAATGAGGCGGCATTTGCCCAACCTAGCGGTCTGGGCACTGATGGTCGAGAATTATACGTGGCGGACAGTGAAGTTAGCTCGATTCGCGGTGTTGGTTTAGTTGACAATCTGCCAGTGCGAACCGTTTGTGGCAGTGGTGAATTATTCGGTTTTGGCGATGTCGATGGTCAGGGCGTTGATGTCCTGCTCCAGCATTGCTTGGGTGTTGAATATAGCCAAAATTACCTTTGGGTGGCGGATACCTATAACCACAAAATCAAGCGAGTTGACCCCTATACAGGTGACTGCCTCACAATATTAGGGGATGGAACCGCTGGGCATCAGGATGGTCAGGGTACTAAGGCTCGCTTCTCAGAACCATCAGGTTTAAGTGCAATCGCTGCTCACCTTTATATTGCCGACACTAATAACCACGCTATTCGCCGCGTTGCTCTCGACACCCTTGAGGTAACAACTTTAGAGTTCCCTGGATTATGTGCACCAGACGTATGTCTTCCCACTGTGAGGTGACTTGTCAGCAAATACCATTATTTATTAAAAATGTCAATGGTGAAGTGAGAAGATGGGAGAATCCCTGCCAAACTCTTCATCTAATCCTCTGGAGCTGCCAGTATCCGCAACACCCTGTCAACATTGGTCAAATCACCGACAAGCCTTCGCACAGGCTCAGGCCAAACTCTAAGGAGTGTCGGGGTGGCTGA
>JALYGX010000063.1 GCA_030776905.1 Cyanobacteriota bacterium
TAGTTAGATAAACCAAAGGAGATTACAATGCCTCAGCTTGCAAACCTATTCGTAGTAATTGTCGCCTCAGTGCATATTCTTCTTTTGGTTGTCGAGATATTTTTCTGGAAAGAGCCTGTCATTCATCAGAGGCTTGGCTACTCTCTAGAGGAGGCGCTTAAAGTAGCACCAATAGTTGCTAATGCAGGGCTGTACAATGGGTTCCTTGCTGCTGGTTTAATCTGGGGCTTGGTTTCCGGCAAAAATGGTGAAGCGATTAAAGTTTTCTTTCTAGTGTGTGTCATTATCGCTGGCATCTTTGGTGCTGCAACGTTGACGCGGACTCCGTTTCTCATTCAGACTGCCCCTGGTGCGATCGCTCTATTCCTAGTTTGGATATCGAGATCTCAAGCCAAGAAGCATTTAGGTACTCAAGGAAACTTGTTGCCCAACTCATACTAGAGTTTCGCCAACAGCTCAATTGGGAAGCTTGGATGGTAGCAGAGAGTGCCTTATACACGGCGGACAACCTGAAGTTACTGCAAGGGATCAGATGGATTAGTCGAGTGCCACTGACGATAGCTGAAGCTAAGCGCTTAGTTGACTCTCTCAGCACCGACGAGTTTGTGGCTACTCAGTTAGTGGGTTACCCAATTTTATTAGCTCCGCCGAGCAGACCGCGTACCGCAAGTGGATGATAGCCAAGGGCAAGCAAGTTGGCTATATCGCTCCCTCTTGTCACAAAAAATCGCTCCAAGGTCATTTACTGGGGCGATTCTTCGTGCAAAACACAAGGACTCACTTCAGCTATCCTGCTCTTTATCGTCTTGCTCAGAGGTAGGCTTATTCATCTCATCTTTAAAGCCTCGAAGGGTTTTCCCTAAGGCGCTGCCCACTTCTGGAATCTTCTTGGGACCAAAAATCACCAACGCTGCGATCGCAATTATCCCCACTTCCGGCCATCCTAAACCAAACATACTCGTCTCCCACGAACTTTCTCTAAGTTAACTATAGACAGCAGCCGAGTATCTAGAGCGAGTAACTACTCTTGTGGGATGGGTAATCTGCTGTAATTAGTCAGTTTTTCAGCTAACTACTGCAACACTTGGTAGCGATCGCTTATAACTTCACCATTCATTGGGTTCTGCCTGCCCCTAGCTTTTACAAGTTGTTTAGCTTTGGCTTAATACTTAGAGCAAGGTGATATTGTAAGCCTGCGTCTGTTCTGGCTTCTGCCTCCATTAATAACGTTTCAGTTTCAAAAAATGTCAGTTATTTCAAAGCCTTCTCTCCGCGAACAACAACACCCCTTAATCCACCAACTCGCAGACTGCATCGAGTCCACCTGGCATCGCTACCTCGACCTCTCGCCCTACGAATTGCCTGCTGAATTGGGATATGTGGAAGGACGCTTGGAAGGCGAAAAACTTACTATTGAAAACCGCTGCTATCAGACGCCGCAGTTTCGGAAAATGCATCTGGAATTAGCAAAAGTCGGCAATATGCTCGATATTCTGCACTGTGTCATGTTTCCCCGCCCAGAATACGCTCTACCGATGTTTGGTTGCGATTTGGTAGGAGGACGCGGACAAATCAGTGCAGCGATCGCAGATCTTTCGCCGCTAAATCGCGATCGCATCTTACCCGACACCTATCGCCAGAATTTACAGGCGCTACCAACACCTCAGTTTTCCCAACCCCGCGAACTTCCCGCTTGGGGAGAGATTTTTTCAGAGTTTTGCCTATTTATTCGACCCGCTAACCCTGAGGAAGAAAGCCAGTTCCTAGGGCGAGTTGAGGAGTTTCTGCAAATTCACTGTACTCAAGCCGCTCAAGCATTACCTGTTTCTACAGAACAACAAGCGGAAATCATTGCAGCTCAACACTATTACTGCACCCAACAACAGCAGAACGACAAAACTCGCCGCGTACTGGAAAAAGCCTTTGGTGCTGATTGGGCAGAGTATTACATGACAACAGTCCTATTTGACTTGCCGACAGCTGCATAGAAGCAGTTAGTCACGATTCAGAGCAGCTAGTTCCTAGGCTTCCAGCTCCTTGCCTCAAAGTGACACAACCCTGTTTTACTTCTCAGGGTAGATGAGTTAGAGATAGAACAGATTTAGATCGTCTATCTGAGAATCATGGGGCACCAACCAGGGACAAAAGAGCAAGTATTTTCAAAACTGGTAATGCGTTGGGTGATCGCGCTGGTTGTTGCAGGGGCGATCGCTACTGGAATCACTGCCTACTACAGCATTAACGTTGCCAATCAGCGATCGAGCAACAAGCTGATTCCAGCCGCTGATGATAAACCCCCGGTTCGAGGTGTTACGGCTTTAGGACGACTAGAACCCAGTGGAGAAGTAATTCGATTGTCTGCCACTACCTCACTTCAGGCAGCAAGGCTTGCTCAACTACTAGTGGCTCAAGGAGATGAGGTTCGTGCCGAGCAAGTGATTGCCGTGCTGGATAATCGCGATCGCCTGCAATCTGCGGTAGAAACTGCCCAAAAACAAGTCACCGTCGCCCAAGCTAATTTACAGAGAGTCAGAGCTGGCGCACAAACTAGAGCAATTGGCGCACAGGAAGCAACAGTTGCTCGCCTAGAAGCCGAACTTAGCGGTAGAAAAGAAACTCAGCAAGCGACGCTCGACCGCCTACAAGCCGAGTATGATGGGCAAAAAAAGGCGCAGCAAGCAACAATCGATCGCTTACAGGCAGAACTGGAGAATGCGCAAAAAGAGTTGGGGCGCTACGAGCAATTGGCACAGGATGGGGCAATTGCCCAATCCGTCTTAGATAGCCGTCAATTAACCGTAGCAACGGCAAAGGAGCGACTGAGGGAAGCAGAAGCTAACCGAGACAAAGCCTTAGCAACCCTAAACCAGCAAATTAAAGAAGCCAGCGTTACCCGGAACCAAACGGTAGATGTCTTAGACGCACAGATTAGAGAAGAAAAAGCCACTTTAGATCAGATTAAGGAAGTTCGCCCAGTCGATATCCAAGAAGCAGAAGCTAGAGTTGAAAGTGCGATCGCATCTGTCAAACAAGCCCAAGCTGACTTGGCATTAGCTTATGTGCGTGCTCCGGCAGCCGGTCGGATTTTGAAAATCCATACCCGCGCTGGAGAAACAATTGACGAAAAGCAGGGAATTGCCGAACTTGGGAAAACTGACGAGATGATGGTAGTCGCCGAAGTCTATGAAAGCGATATTAGAAAAGTGCGCTTGGGTCAGCGAGTCACTATTAATAGTGAAAGCAAAGCCTTTGAAGGTGAACTCCAAGGCAGTGTTACTCAAATTGGGCTACAAATTGGCAAAAAAGATATTCTGAGTACTGACCCCGCTGCGGCTACTGATGCCAGAGTTGTCGAAGTCAATGTTCGTCTTAATCCAGAAGACAGCAAGCGCGTTGCTAGTTTAACTTATTCAAAAGTTATTGTAGAAATCTTGCTATAGCTAGGGCTAGTGCATCTCAGTATAAGTTTTTGACTACCTCTATCCAGACTAGGAAGACAAGGCAGACAAGGGAAAGATTTTAGCGGGTTAGTTAGGTCTGCCAGACAGCACTAAGAACTAGAGAAAATATAGTTGAGTTGGGAAGAATTATGAAAATACCTCTAGCCTGGTTACAACTAAGCCGGGAAAAAATGCGGTTGTTCGTGGCACTTGCTGGAATTGGCTTTGCCGATATTTTGATGTTTCTGCAATTGGGCTTTCGAGATGCGCTTTTTGATAGTGCGGTAACATTGCATAAAAACTTGCAGGGTGACATTTTTCTGATCAGCCCTCAGTCCACGGCAATAATCGCCATGAAAAGTTTTCCCAGTCGGCGTTTATATCAAACCCGTGGTTTTGAAGGCGTTAAATCAATTAGTTCGGTATATGTGGATTTTGGTTTATGGAAAAATCCTGAAAATCGGCGCACTCGCAGCATTCTTGTTCTGGGATTTAATCCTACAGATAGTGTTTTGAATTTACCGACAGTCCAAAACAATCTAGAGGTTATTAAATTATCGGATGTGGTTTTATTTGATGAGGCTTCTAGACCAGAATTTGGACCAATTTCCCAGCAGTTTAAGCAAGGGAAAGATATTACAACTGAAGTTGGGGGACGGCGCATTAGAGTTGCCGGGTTATTCACTTTAGGCGCTTCTTTCGGCGCTGATGGAAACCTTGTTACTAGCGATCTGAATTTCTTGCGTATGTTTAATAAGCGAACAGAGGGACTCATTGATATTGGTGTTATTAAACTAGAGCCGGGTGTAAATGTTGATACAGTTATAAAACATCTTCAACGGGAATTACCAAAAGATGTCAAAATATTTTCTAAAGAAGAATTTATTAACTTTGAGAAAAATTACTGGCAAACTGGAACAGCAATTGGCTTTATTTTTGCCCTAGGTACTGGGATGGGCTTCATTGTGGGAACGGTAATTGTTTATCAAATTCTTTATACAGATGTTTCCGATCATTTACCGGAATATGCCACTCTCAAAGCAATGGGCTATAAAAACAGCTATCTCTTGACATTGGTATTTCAAGAAGCAATTATTCTGGCAATTTTAGGTTATTTCCCTGGATTGGCTATTGCTGCGGGATTGTATAACTTAACGAAAAGTGCGACTAATCTACCGATGGTAATGACCCTTACGAGAGCCGTGATGGTATTGATACTGACGATGATTATGTGTTGTATTTCTGGGGCGATCGCAGTTCGGAAGCTACAGGCAGCCGATCCCGCTGACATCTTTTAGAATTGTTAAAATACTAATAGACTAGGTCAGTTAAGACCCTTTAATCGAAAATTAGTTATGCCCCCTCAGAAGGCAAACGTCGCTAGCCTATAACCCTTTGACCCAACAAACGCCTCAATCGGTCGTAGTTATCAGAAACCTCAACCATTACTACGGTAACGGTGCCCTGCGCAAACAAATTTTGTTTGATATCAACTTGGAAATCCAACCGGGAGAAATTGTGTTGATGACGGGACCGTCTGGATCGGGGAAGACGACCTTATTAACCTTAATGGGAGCATTGCGATCGCCTCAAGAAGGTAGTCTAAAAGTATTAGGAAAGGAACTTAGGGGCGCTTCAACAAGCCGATTAGTTGAAGTGCGCCGCCATATTGGCTACATCTTCCAAGCTCACAACTTGCTGAAGTGCCTCACGGCTCGTCAAAATGTGCAAATGTCTCTGGAACTACACCCTGAGTATTCTTCACAGGAGGCGGCGGCTAAGTCCGCACAGATGCTGAAAGCTGTGGGTTTAGGCGAACGGGTCAATTACTATCCAGATAAGCTATCTGGGGGACAAAAACAGCGAGTTGCGATCGCGCGCGCGCTTGTCAGTCATCCTAAATTAGTCTTAGCTGACGAACCAACCGCAGCACTCGATAGTAAATCGGGGCGCGACGTTGTGGAGTTAATGCAGCGACTTGCCAAGGAACAGGGATGTACGATTTTGATGGTTACCCACGA
>JALYGX010000064.1 GCA_030776905.1 Cyanobacteriota bacterium
CACAAGATTGGCACGTTGTCAAGGATGGAATTTTAGTAGACTACCTGACTGACCGTGAGACAGCTTATCGCCTCGGTCGCCCGACGAGCAACGGTTGTGCTTACGCTGATAGTTGGTCGAGTGTGCCGATGGTTCGCATTCCCAATCTTGGATTAGAACCGGGACCGGATGGGGGTAGCCATACGGCGACTCTTGCAGAGATGATTGCCGACACCGAAGACGGTATTTTAATTGACGGGATTGGCAGTTTTTCCATCGACCAGCAGCGACGTAACTTCCAATTTGGTGGAGATGCCTTCTGGAAAGTCGAGAAAGGCAAAGTCGTAGGAATGCTAAAAGACGTGACTTACCACTCGATGACAACTGATTTCTGGAACAGTATCGATGCTGTCGGGCCAGCTTCAGAGCGTCAACAGTGCGGTACAAATATGTGTGGAAAGGGTGAGCCAATGCAAATTGCTCAAATGACTCATGCTTGTGTGCCAGTGCGAGTGCGCGATATCCAGATTGGGGGAGCATCTTAAAAGCAGGATGATTTGGGGGTATAGATGAGCAAGAAAATTGGGATAATTTGCTTCGCCGTAATTTTTGCCTTTACCATCTTCTCTAGTCGCACGCTAGCGCAATCGTCAGCAGGGCTAGAATCTCGTATCTCTCGACTAGAGAGCGATAACTTGCAAATGCGATCGCAAATTAGCAACCTTGAATCCCAACTATCTACCCTCAGAGGACAGTCGCCGTCCCAAATTCCTAGCCCCAATAGACCAGCAGCCCCTGCAGTTCCCCCTAGACCAAATCGGCAAGTGTCGTCATCAGACCCAATGTTTGACCGACTCGCTACTCTAGTGATTGAACTCAGGGAGCGTATAAAAGCACTAGAAGCACAAGTCGCTGAACTGAAGCGGCAACGAAGATGAACTCAGGCATCTCAGATTTGCGATCGCCCAAAATAACACAAACTTGGCTTTCCAGCTTGACAACCTAGGGAATGTAATTACCCATCTGCGGTTTATTTCTTAGCCTGAATTACCTGAAGACTCCCGCCAGCATGAAGAGTATGAGCTGATATTTCAAACCCCACATCCTTAAGCAACCCAACCAAATCCGTTTCCAATAGCTGCCAGGATGTTTCCGTTTCAAACAACCACAGAAATAAAGTTAATCCAGGCCAAAATAAAAAATTGGTTGGCTTGTGAAAATCTACCAGGGCGAAGACTCCTCCCGGTTTGATCACTCGGTAAACCTCTTTGAGAATTTGCCGCAATTGAATCGGTTTCATCTCATGCATCGCCACACTCGTATGCACAAAATCAAACTGATTATCTGAGAACGGCATTTCCTCGGCTAAAGCTTCCACATACTTGGCTTGAGGAACATTCCGTTGCGCTCGTTCCAGCGACACTGGTGAAATATCCAATCCCGTGACATTCTGGGAATATTGCACCAAAAACCGGGTTGCCTGACCGCTACCGCAACAAAGATCTAAAATTTTAGACTCTGAAGAAATTGGTAAATTCTGCAAAGGAAGCTGATGAAACCGCGTTTCTCCTCCCACGCTGAGGGCGGCAAGTCGAGAAATTCCATCGTAGAGCCATTGGTATTGATAACTCCAAGTTCTTAAAACTGTTGCCACTGCTCACTCCCTGGTAAAGATGTGTGTTTCTTGCTACGCATCGAAACTGTTGAAAGAATATATTGTTAAAATCAGTTACAAATATGAAAGTTTTGGGAAGCTGTGATCGCTATGGGCCGTGTTGGGGTTTTACTTCTAAATTTAGGTGGACCAGATGAACTAGAGGACGTTCGTCCTTTTCTATATAACTTGTTTTCTGACCCCGAAATTATCCGATTGCCGTTTTCCTGGCTGCAAAGCCCTCTTGCCTGGTTAATTTCGACGTTACGTGCGAAAAAATCGCAAGACAACTATCGGCAAATTGGTGGTGGCTCTCCTTTGCGGCACATCACGCAAGCACAGGCTCAAGCCCTGCAAGAACAGTTGCAGAGTCAAGGGAAAGATGCCAAGGTCTATATAGGAATGCGTTACTGGCATCCTTTCACCGAAGAAGCGATCGCTCGGATTAAACGCGATGCGATCGAGCAACTAGTAATCCTCCCCCTCTATCCCCAATTTTCCATTAGCACCAGTGGTTCCAGCTTTCGTCTTCTGGAAAAACTTTGGCAAGAAGACCCCACACTCAACCGAATTGAATATACTGTTATTCCCTCCTGGTATCAGCAACCCGGCTACCTGCAAGCAATGGCACAGTTAATTGCCCAGGAACTTGACCAATTTCCCAACCCCGACTCAGTTCATATTTTCTTCAGTGCCCACGGCGTCCCCGTCAGCTATGTCACAGAAGCTGGCGATCCTTACCAGCAAGAGATTGAGGATTGTACTGCACTCATCATGCAGACTCTCAATCGCCCCAACTCTCATACTCTTGCTTATCAAAGTCGAGTCGGTCCGGTTGAATGGCTCAAACCCTATACTGAGGATGCCCTTCAAGAACTGGGTGCGCAAGGTGTTGCAGATTTGCTAGTCGTTCCAATTAGCTTTGTCTCCGAACATATCGAAACTCTCCAAGAAGTTGACATTGAATATCGGGAACTGGCAGAAGAAGCAGGCATTCACAACTTCCAGCGCGTACCAGCCCTCAATACCCATCCTGTCTTTATAGATTCTCTGGCAACTTTGGTGGATGAAGCCCTCAACGCCCCCAACCGCAAACTGTCAGAAGTAATACGCCTCAACAAGAAAGTTAAGATGTATCCACAAGAGCGTTGGGAATGGGGCATGACTACAGCGGCTGAAGTCTGGAATGGTCGTCTAGCGATGATTGGCTTTCTTGCTTTAGTGTTGGAGCTAATCAGCGGTCAGGGACCTCTACACTTCGTTGGGCTATTGTAACGAGTTAATCGTTATGAGTTTTTTATACCAAATAGTATAGGGGCATGGTAGATCATGCCCCTGCGATTAAGCGACAAGCCTATCTAATAATCCTGTACAAGCATCAACGACTCCTAAGACTAGCGCATCTGCCTTCTAAGTACGGGAGTATATTAAAAGGATAGGATTTAGGCAAATCATATTTTTGAGAACTAACGGAACCGCCGTTTGCGGCGTCTGGCAACAGCTTTGCGCTTTTTCTTTTCAATAGGAGTCTCAAAATGACGCAGGCGCTTCATATCGGCAAAAATTCCTGCCTTTGAGACTTGACGTTTGAATCGGCGCAACGCTGACTCAATTCCTTCATTTTCGCCTACAACCACTTGGGTCATGCTATATCCTCCTGAGCGTGAACAAATATATTAACCGGGATGACTGCACTCACCCAACTGTATCTCTAGCAAAATTGGCGATAACAACAATTCGGGAACCTTTTGTTGTCATTAGTTGAGGCTATAAGCCATGCTACTAAGTGTATACTTTCCGCACTCTTATCGCCTCAAACTAATCAATCAATCGGCAGCAAAAGTTGCTGCTTAGTGTAGTCTTTTTGACTCAAGTTGATGCTCGGATGTCAAAGCTTAGTAAGTACGAGAGTAGCCACTGCGTTTTTTATCTTCGCGAGGCTTCGCTTTGTTAACTCTAAGGCTGCGACCCATCCACTCAGCACCATCAAGAGCCTCAATTGCCGCATCTTCCTCAGCATCTGATGACATCTCCACAAAACCAAAGCCACGAGGGCGTCCTGTTTCGCGATCGGTAGGAATTTGCACTCGTTTTACAGTTCCGTACTCTGCAAAAACGCTGCTTAAATCCTCTTGTGTAACGTCGTAGGATAGGTTGCCTACATAGACTGACATAGAAAAGTCTCCAGAACCAAATTGATGTAGAGATTAGATCCGGAGAGACGCCTGTAAATACCCAACACAAACACTGCAGCCGAACATAATTCTCGCTAACTACACTAGCACATCAACTTGTAAGCTAGCTACAACGCGGATAATAGACTTAACCCGGAGGTTTGACTCCTGTTAATGATAAAAGAAAACTATTAACTTTAAAAAGAAAAAACCACGAAAACTACTTAATTGCAAGTGATAAGCTACTCGGTAGCAAGTCATCATTATTAAGTCGTTCGATCGCTCGATCAATTAACTCCAATCCTTGCGAGACTGTTTCAATAACCGCCAACTGTCCGCGCAACTCAGCCGCGCCCGGAAAATTTTTAGCATACCAGGTCATGTGCTTGCGAGACTGACGCACTCCGCGATCGCCTTTATAGTCCCATAGCGCTTGCAGATGTTCCCGCGCACACTCTAGCCGTTCTACTGATGTAGGCGGTGTCAGTTCTTGTCCTGTTTTCAGAAAATAGTCAATTTCTCCCACCAAGAACGGATAACCCATCGTCCCCCGCGAACACATCACGCCATCAGCGCCCGTCTCTTCCAGGCATTTCACCGCCGCCTCAACCGAGAAGATATCTCCATTCGCAATGACTGGGATAGAAAGAATCTCTTTAACTCGCCCAATCCACTCCCACTTCGCGTTGCCATTGTAGCCTTGGGAACGAGTGCGCCCGTGTACCGTAATCATCTGTGCCCCAGCCTCTTCCATCCGCTTGGCAAAGTCCAGAATATTGATTTCCTTATCTGTCCAGCCGATACGAGTTTTTACCGTAACTGGCACATTCACCGCCTTAACCACTGCCCGGACAATTGCCTCAGCCGTTTCGGGTTCCCGCAATAGGGAAGAACCACCACCATTCTTAGTGATTTTGTTGACTGGGCAACCCATATTAATATCAACCGTATCCGCCCCTTCTTGCACCGCCATCTGCGCAGCTTCTGCTAGAAAATCTGGACGGCAGTCAAACAACTGGATACTAATCGGTCGTTCGTTTGGGTCTACCTCCATAATCTTAGGCAGCTCCTTCACATAATGCAGCCCCGTTGCATTCACCATCTCCGTGTACATCATCGACTCTGGGGCATAGCGCCGCACCAGACGACGAAATACCATATCTGTGACGCCGGACAGAGGCGACTGCAACACCCGGCTTTTTACCTCAAAAGAGCCAATCTTAAGCGGTGTCGAGAGTCGAGCTTGCAAGCTGGGAGATAGAGAAACCATAGAGAAGATGTTGCAGCAATCTAGCTTTTCTATTTTACTCAGTACGAGCTAGCTGTATTGGTATACATTCTGATTCCCAGCAGGGAATCAAGGCTAGTTGTAATAGTTAAAGTTCTCTTTATAGGACTATAAATTAACCCCTTTTTCTCCGGGTCAACATAACTTCTGCATCTTCGTGCCAAATTGATTTTGACGAAAACTCCCTCTGTGACGGCAAACACACCTGATTCGTTACGGTTCGCACCAATCTCTATAGCCCCTAACTTTCATACATTAGACACAGTGAGAGCAATCAAGAGTAGTTAGCGAAGGGTTGCACTTCACACAAGAAGGAATGGTGAGAGCGCTTTGAAAGTCAACCGTCCTACATCAGGTTCGGGAACCCCTCCTTCTTGAGAGAGGCTAATAATGCTCAGTATAGAGAGTGGTAGCAAATCCAATAGTATTCAAGCTCGCCAAAGCTGCTGATGGAACTTTTTATAGAGTTCGCATTTCAGCCTCCCCCGACCAATCAGTATTGTAGTTAAACGAACCCGGAACACTCTTATGGCAAAAGTTGTTGGAATTGACTTAGGTACAACTAACTCCTGCGTCGCTGTAATGGAAGGTGGTAAGCCTACCGTCATTGCCAACGCAGAAGGTTTTCGGACAACACCTTCGGTTGTAGCCTATGCGAAAAATGGCGATCGCTTGGTTGGTCAAATCGCCAAGCGTCAGTCGGTGATGAACCCCGAAAATACTTTCTACTCCGTCAAGCGCTTCATTGGACGTAGATTTGATGAAGTGGGCAACGAAACTACTGAAGTTTCTTACAAAGTCCTCAACGCTGGTGGTAGTGTCAAGATAGATTGTCCTGCTCAAAGCAAGCAATTTGCACCCGAAGAGATTTCTGCTCAAGTGCTACGCAAGCTAGTAGAGGACGCCAGCAAGTACCTTGGTGAAACGGTTACTCAAGCCGTCGTTACCGTTCCTGCTTACTTCAACGACTCTCAGCGTCAAGCCACCAAAGATGCTGGTAGGATTGCTGGCGTCGAAGTGCTGCGGATTATCAACGAACCTACCGCCGCTTCTCTCGCTTACGGTTTAGACAAGAAAACCCAAGAAACTATTCTGGTCTTTGACTTAGGCGGTGGTACCTTCGACGTTTCCATCCTGGAAGTTGGCGACGGTGTCTTTGAAGTATTGGCAACAAGCGGTGATACTCACCTAGGTGGTGACGACTTCGACAAGAAAATCGTTGATTACCTTGCCGCAACCTTCCAAAAAGACGAAGGAATTGACCTACGCAAAGACAAGCAAGCACTGCAACGTCTAACAGAAGCCGCCGAGAAAGCAAAGATTGAGCTTTCCAGCGTCACTCAAGCCGAAATTAACCTACCCTTCATCACGGCAACCCAGGATGGTCCGAAGCACCTGGATATGGTCTTAACCCGTGCCAAGTTTGAAGAACTCTGCGCTGACTTGATCGACCGTTGCCGCATCCCTGTTGAAAACGCAGTACGTGATGCCAAAATCGACAAGAGCGCCATTAACGAGGTCGTCTTAGTTGGTGGTTCCACCCGAATTCCTGCTGTTCAAGAATTGGTTAAGCGGGTTCTCGGTAAAGATCCTAACCAAAGCGTCAACCCTGATGAAGTCGTTGCTGTAGGTGCTGCAATCCAAGCTGGTGTCCTTGCTGGTGAAGTGAAGGATATCCTCCTCCTTGATGTCACGCCACTGTCTCTCGGTGTTGAAACCTTGGGCGGTGTCATGACCAAGATTATCCCCCGCAACACAACTATCCCCACCAAGAAGTCAGAGACGTTCTCCACTGCTGTGGATGGTCAGACTAATGTGGAAATCCACGTTCTCCAGGGTGAGCGGGAGATGGCAAACGACAACAAAGACCTAGGTGTCTTCCGTCTGGATGGTATCCCACCCGCTCCGCGTGGCGTTCCTCAAATTGAAGTTACCTTCGACATCGACGCTAACGGTATCCTTAACGTCACGGCAAAAGACAAAGGTACTGGTAAGGAGCAATCCATCAGCATTACTGGTGCTTCAACCCTACCAGATGCCGAAGTTGATCGCATGGTTAAGGAAGCCGAAGCCAATGCCTCTGCTGACAAAGAGCGTCGTGAGAAGATTGACCGCAAGAACCAAGCTGATTCTCTCACCTACCAGGCTGAGAAGCAGCTCACTGAACTGGGCGACAAAGTTCCAGCCGCTGACAAGACTAAGGTAGAAGGGCTGATCAAAGACCTGCGGGATGCGGTGTCCAAAGAAGACGATGATCGCATTAAAACTCTGACCACTGAGTTGCAACAGTCACTCTACACGATTGGCACTAACCTCTATCAACAACAAGGTGGCGGTGGTCCAGATGGTGGCACTCCTGGTGGTGGTCCTGGTGCAGGCGCTCCTGGTACTGATGGAGCCTCTAGCGGCTCGGGTGATGATGTGATTGACGCTGAGTTCTCAGAAACCAAGTAGACATTAGGGATAGAGAAGTTAGCGAGGAGCTACCTCAATCCCCATTCATAGTCCGATTAAACGAGGGGTGGATAATCAGCGATCGCTAATTATCCACCTTTTTGCTTTGACTACGAGAAATACCTATGTTCGAGGTTGCTGTTTAAGCTGAAGTTTTTCCTAGTATACGGCTCTTTTGTCACTCTAGGAAGAGGAAAAGTAGAAATCAGCAGGAGGGTGAGCTAGGGGAATGGCTCCAGGAAACCGATTCATAAAAGCAATTAATCGATTTAAGCCCACACAAAGCTCAGGAATGGGAAAGACCTTGAGCCAAAATTGCATCAGATGAGAAGCCACTCTCATGTTGTACAATTAAACGTAAGTTGTTAAGCAAGTTTTTCCAACCCGTCTTGAAGTTCCAGTGATGGTGTTCTGCTAATAGCATCCCCAGCCCTGTGTTCGAGATACCAGCTAGGGGTTTCTTAAGAGTTTGCAAGGCGTTTGAATGGAGACTCACAAGTAGGTAAGCACTACAGATAATTTCCCACCATTTTTCAATATCTGTGTAACTGATGAGTCTAAAATCTGCCCATCCTAATTCATTTTTACTTTGTTTTAGCCCATATTCTATCCAATTACGCAAGCCGTAAAAATTACCAACTTGGTGATATTTGACATCGGGAATTCTCGTCATTACAGACTAAGTTTCGTTGGGTGGAATAGTTTCTGGATTCGTTGTAATTTCCCAGTACTGTCGCGACCGACGTTTCCCATAAATAACTTCCCGAATGTAGCGAACTTGCTTTTTACCATCCGCAAAAATCCGGTCAAATTTCCACCATTTATTGTACCTTATCCTTTGATGACAAGGCATCCAGACTTCATGATTACTTCTTATCTCTACTACATATTCGAGTTTTAGCTCCTCCAAGCAATCCAGAAAATTGCTTTCACTCTCTCCCTATAGGCTATCGGCAAGGACCAAGGAGAACTCAAAAGCTCTGGCTCTGAGTTCTCTAATCATTTGAGCCGCGATTTCCGGTTTAGAGCGATAGATACAGCCTATTCCAGGTTTATGAAGTACAGTAGCAGCAATTAGCAAACCAGTTTCGTAGATGCAAAAGATTTACTAAGTCGAGTGCAGTAGCCAACAAAATGTCAACCATTTTGTTGGTGGTTGGCGAGAAC
>JALYGX010000065.1 GCA_030776905.1 Cyanobacteriota bacterium
TCTGGGATTGCTTGCGCTCCGTGATATCTCGTCCCGCTGCCTGAAACTCGACAAACTGACCCTGTTCGTCAAATATCGTCCGGTTAAACCATTGCATCAAGCGAACCTCCTCGTGAACTATCAACAGATGCTCAACGGTTCCTACGGGGTTTTCCAAGTTCAGGGAGTTAAGGAGTTGCTTGATTTTTTCCAAGTCTTCTGAAAAAACGAGGGGTTCGTAGCGGTTCCCGATGAGTTCCGAGCGGGACTGCCCGAAATAGCGGCAGTAGGCTTCATTTATGAAGGTGAGCGTACCATCTGGCTGGAACCGAGTAATCAGTTCCGTCTGATCCTCAACGATCGCACGATAGCGCTCTTGGGATTGCCTCAGTGCTGCTTCTGCCTGCTTGCGCTCCTCAAGTTCAATGCGAAGCCGAGCATTAACACTGACTAACTCGGCTGTGCGCTCTGCCACTCGCATTTCCAGCTCACCCTTGGCTTTACGCAGCGCCTCTTCTGCCTGCTTGCGAGCGGTAATGTCGTTACGAATTGCCACATACTGATAGGGTTTTCCCTCACAATTTAAGACAGGGACAATGGTTGTATCCACCCAGTAAAACGTTCCGTCTTTAGCGCGGTTCTTGATTTCACCTTTCCAGACACGTCCACTGGTGATAGTCGTCCACATTTGTTGAAAGAATTCCTTCGGGTGGTAACCGGAGTTGATAATGTGGTGGTTTTGTCCGAGCAGTTCTTCTCTAGAATATTGTGAGATTTCGCAGAACTTGTCGTTGACGTAGTTAATCGTTCCCTTGCAATCTGCGATCGCTACAATGGAAGACTCATCGAGTGCAAACTTGATGTCTGCCAATTCTTTAAGTGACTGTTGCAGTTCCTGTTCTGCACGCTGGCGCGAGGTTATTTCGGTTTTCAATTCCTCATTAGCTACAGTAAGTTCGGCAGTACGGTTCCTAACCCTGATTTCCAACTCATCGTTAGCTTTTTGTAGGCTATCTTCTGCTCGCTGGCGCTCAGTGATTTGATGCTGTAGTTCTTGGTTGGTTGCCTCCATCTGTCCGGGACTAGGGAGAGCAAGGGCTTGAGGCACTAATGACACCAGCTCAAATGCTGTATACACAGAAGCGATCGCAGTTATGGCTTTGATGGAACCCGACAGCCAATAAGTCGGATGCCAGAGCGTCCAAATCTCTAGTAGGTGTGTAGTACCACACGCAACAATAAAGGTTCCAAATAACCAAAATATCCAGTGGAAGGGCACATCATGCCGCTTACGAACAAAATAAACCAGCGTGATTGGAATCGAGTAATAGGCAAGCGCGATCAGAGAGTCGGACACGATATGGAGTCCTACTAACTCAGGCTTCCAGAGGTAACAATGTCCGTGGGGAATAAACAATTCTGAAGTAAAAAGATTTTTTAAAAATTCAAACACTAAACTACCCTTCTGTCTGATATTCGTTGCTACTCTACTCTCAACAGCAGAGGCAGCAAATTTTCTTCTCTAGGATTGTTTCAAGAATCAAATTTTACGTCCAATCCTCGATGGATAAACCTGCAATTTGCCCGAAGTCAGCACTGTTACGAGTTAACAAAACTGCTTTGTTCACCAGTGCAATTGACGCAATTTTCAGATCCATAGTGCCAAGCCGTGGATACGCTTTCCTGAGACGCTGAAACTCCTGGGCAGCCTGTTCATCAAACTCAAGAATTGGTATCGCACAGTAATTTGTTAATTGTTGCTTGAGCTGTTTGTAAGGTTCAACCTGCTGTTCAACAGTCTTGACTTTGGCTATGTAGCTTAGCCACCCCCGCATTTGCTCCTCATAGCTAATGATGCTTACCGCTACTGGAGTAGAACTGACATTCGCCAATCTTTGCATCAAGTGTTGAGCATTAACTCCTCCACGCTCTAAAACACTGAGATGATCAGTATCGAAAATATACATCTATACATCTGATGGCTCTGTAGGATCTGGGCGAAGAGAGTCGCGATACCCGCGCCCCAACCGCATCGCCTCATCATAAACTGATTGGTCAGCAAATGTTCCAGCGATTTGCGCCCACCATGGTCTAGAGGATAAATCGATTTCTACTTTGTTTTTAACCTGTGTAGTTCCAGCTTCTAAGGTTGATTCTGCATTCTTAATGTGATCATCAACTCTTAATACAATAAGACTACTATAAGCTCTAAGTTGAGTGACTAAATTCGACGATTCTAAACCGTCCTCAAAGTATTCTATTACATCACGCGCAGAGACAGAAATCGCATTCTTAGCGCCATCATAAATTTGCTCCAGTTCTGAAATAGAGAAGAAGTCTGCAAACACGTCAACGATTTCAGAGAGCAAAAGGAAGCCTGAAACGAGTCTTTCAAGATCAGCTCTGTACTCACCTATCCTCCCTTCATTTATAAGAGAAAGGCTAAGAAATAAATAAGAATATGCCGTAGAATAATTGGTTATATGATCAATCGATCTAATAAGCTCAATCGCCTCAGGCGTATCCTTGTAGTGCTTCCACGCATCAAACCAAGACTCAGTCAATTGGTTAAAGATAACATATCTTTCTTGATAGGTTCTTGAATTATCCTTAGCTTGCCCCAGCAAAAATTCTGTCTCTTCAATCAAATTTCCAACTAGAGTTTGATCTGAGCTTGTGAGAATATCATCAAGGTGTTGTTTTAGGTAGTGAATATCTTCTAAAACAACTTGACTGAGACTACTGTCAACCCCTTTTATCTCGATGTTATTCATAGCAGATAATTCCTCAACATTAAAGAGATTTGATGACTGTTTGATCGTGCTCTTCATTCATCACAAGCTTCTTTAAAGGAATTTCAGCCTTAATAACAACTTGCTCTGTCAGCATTTTTGGCTAAAGTGACCGAAAGACCTTTCCAACCATTCGATCGTATCTTACACATCTTAGAATAGGTCGAAATCTAGGAGTTATCCAATACTTGTCTTTAAGTAACGAGTCCGAATGCCTTACAGATAACCTGGCTGGTTGGAAGCTGTCTACTTACTTCATAATTGACCCGCTCCTTAACACGCGATCGCGTCCAGCTTTCTTAGCTTCAGAAAGTGCAGTATCTGCCGAGCGATACAAAGATTGCAGGTCAGTGCCATCTTCAGGATACTGAGCAACACCCGTGCTGAAAGTTACCCGAAACTTGGTGTGGTCAGGGGCGGTAAATTCCTCTAAGCGCAGAGTCTTTAGCACCTCCATCAGCCTCTGTTGCCCCTCACGTTTCGTCATCCCGTACATCCCTATGACAAATTCATCTCCGCCCCAACGGGATACAACCTCTTCCGCACCAAGCGATAGCGTTAGCGAAGCGGTAGCGACGTTAGGAGCGTCAGCGCTGCTGCGTTCGCCCTTGGCGTTCCCGAAGGGTAGCGCAGATCGCTTCATCAGTTCTCCCACTCGGCGCAACACGGCATCCCCAGTTGCATGACCATAGCGATCGTTGATTTGCTTAAAGCAATCCAAATCCACAATAGCGAAGCACAGTGGTTGATTGTGATGTTGAGCCTTGCTCAGAAACTTCTCCAAGTCTTGGGTTGACTTGTGACGGTTGGAGACTCGTGCGATCGGGTCGGTTTCAGCTAAATTCCGCAGGAGCTTAATTCGCTCTAGGCGATTAATGATACGGGTGACGAGTTCTGGTCCAACAATGGGCTTACTGACAAAGTCATCAGCCCCCACAGAAAACACCTGATTCACTGTCGCAGGATCGGTGTAAGCGGTCAGAACCAGAATTGGCAACCCCCCCCATCGCGAATCGTTACGCACGACCTGACACAGCTCCACACCACTTACCTGTGGCATCTTGATATCTAAAATCAGTAGATCTGGTTGAGTGGTTTCAAGAGTTTCCCAAAACCACTGTGGCTCATCAAGTGTAGTTACTTTAATACCCCAAGGTTCAAGTAATCTCCGCAGGGTAGCGAGAATTTGTGGATCGTCATCCACAACCATCACCTTCGCTTGGGTTGAGTCTACCTGTTGCAGCGCCTCGCTCACTGCTTCTAGCACTTGAGCTGGTGGTACTGTTTTCTGTAAAAAGGCACGTCCACCCAACCGAGCGACTTCTATCCGATTCGTCAAACTATCTTGGGCGGTGAAGACTAAAACAGGTAAGGGGGGTGTCTGCTTGCTAGCTTCTGCTAGTAGCGTCAAACTGTCCTCAGTGGTGCTGGAAACCGAAAGGTCAAGTAGTACGACATTAGGATGTTTGCGAGCGATCGCCTTTCTAGCTTGGGGCAGGTTCGTCGCTACTTCTGCTCGTATTCCTTGAATATCAGCTTCGTTAACTAATTCAAGAGCCAGTTTGCGATCGCGATCAACCACCAACAGCAGGGGTCGTTCATCCTTTTTTGTCGGCAGGGTGGAAACAGGTTTTTCTGGAGAACGCTGGATTTCTTGCCGCAACGCTTCCACCAGTTTACGGAGTTCCCTCACCTCTTTCTGAC
>JALYGX010000066.1 GCA_030776905.1 Cyanobacteriota bacterium
AAAACCGAATCTTAAGTTAATTGTTGCACCCTTTCCTGAACAACAGCGAGGTTCTGACCAGTTTTTTTTCCAGCCTCTTCTCAAATCCCCTTGACAACTGCCACAAAGGCTTAACTTGTCACCAATGACTCTAGGGGAATTATTAAAGAGCGATCGCAAATCATAAAACAAAACGAATGGCACTGAACTTAAGAAAAAAATAAAGCAACCGACTTGCGTTTGAGAACTGAGCGCGGCTGTTGCATCCAACCCTAGGCGAATGGTACTGACTTAAGGGGAATCAGGCAGCTAGCTTACCCTTGAGAACGTCGCGGGGTGGCTGCATCCAGCCATAAGGCTTGGGGCGTCGTTTGTTGAGTCTGGGTTCATAGCGATAGGAACGTTCTGGTAGAAGCTTGTCAGTCACCACAATCAAGAATGTGTCGTAGAGCTTTGCTCGCTTTTTGGCTCCAGCTTTCTAGAACTGACAGCTCCTATTGGCTCAAATGCTGACGAGTCCCTAACAAAGAAATAAGCACTGGACAAACTCCAGGTTGTTTACATACACCGAATTGACAAGGAGCCATATGCAGTGAAAGTCGCAAGTACGGTTTTGAATGGAAGGGTAGGATAGTGAGATATCCTGTTCGACCCCTAACTCCAACCTCAGAATCTCATGCGCCTGTTTACGACAACAGCCGGATTGCGCTGCTACTTAGAAGGTCAGCGTAGTGGCAAGGACGTTGGTCTTGTCCCAACGATGGGAGCCTTGCACCCCGGTCACTTAAGTTTAATTGAACGTGCTCGCCGCGAAAATGCCATTGTCATTGTTAGCATTTTTGTAAATCCGCTACAGTTTGGACCAACGGAGGATTTTCAACGCTATCCACGTCCGTTGGAGGCGGATCGGCAACTGTGCGAACAGGTAGGGGTTGATGCCATTTTTGCCCCGACAATCGTTGAATTATATGGAAATCGGCTGCCCACCTCAGACATGAGCGACCAGTTGACTCAAGTTGTCCCACCGGCTGCGATGACTTCTGTATTATGCGGTCGCTCCCGCCAAGGCCACTTTCAGGGTGTGTCTACGGTTGTGACGAAGCTGTTGAACTTGGTACAGCCAGAACGAGCTTATTTTGGTCAGAAGGATGCACAGCAACTAGCGATTATCAAGCGTTTGGTGAGCGATTTAAATTTGCCAGTGGAGATCGTGGCGTGTCCGATCGTGCGAGAGGAATCGGGACTGGCTTATAGTTCTCGCAATCAGTATTTAACACCCTCGCAAAAAGCGCAGGCACCTGTATTATTTAGGGCGTTACAGCACGCTCAGAAGGCTTTTCAAGCGGGGGAATGCGATCGCGCGATTCTCATTGAGATAGTTAAGTCAGAACTAGCCTTAGCAACTGATATTCAGGTGGAGTATATCGAATTGGTACATCCGACAACGCTGATGCCATTGGAGCAAATTGACGACAGTGGATTACTTGCGATCGCAGCACGCTTTGGTTCGACTCGTTTAATTGACAACGTGCTACTACAGCACCGTAAGCCAATTGTGGCAATTGATGGTCCGGCGGGTGCTGGGAAATCCACAGTCACTCGCCAAGTGGCTAAAGCGTTGGGGCTGATGCATCTGGATACTGGGGCTATGTATCGGGCGATAACTTGGCGCGTTTTGGAAGCGGGAATTGACCTTGAGGATGAACCTGCGATCGCGGAATTAGTCAGCCAGTCTCAAATTTATCTAAGTACTGATGAAGAGGGTGGGGCAGTACCTCACGTTTGGATTGATGGAGAGGAAGTCACTCAAGCGATTCGTTCCCTGGAAGTCACCGCTCATGTATCTGCGATCGCCGCTCAAAAAGCTGTTCGCCGTGAGTTAGTTAAACAACAGCAGCGCTGGGGTGCTAAGGGCGGTATCGTTGCTGAAGGCCGTGACATTGGCACTCATGTCTTTCCCGACGCCGAACTCAAAATCTTCTTAACCGCATCTGTGCAAGAACGGGCACGCCGACGCCAGCAAGACCTCAAAGACCAGCAACAAAAAGCTGTGAGTTTGGAGCAGATGGAACAAGATATCCAAAAGCGGGATGTTCGCGACAGCACCCGCGCTTTAGCTCCCTTACGTAAGGCTCCTGATGCCATTGAAATTACAACAGATGGATTAAGTATTGCTGAAGTAATCGAGCGAATTGTTAGTCTTTACCACCAGCAGGTATCTTCCTGTAATTTTTCAATAAAATCTTAGGAATATATTTGTCTGTAGAGCTGTGTAAAGTTTGGGAATTCGTAAAGTATGAAAATTCTGGTACTTGCCTGGGAATTTCCGCCTCGGATTGTTGGAGGGATTGCTCGCCATGTGGCGGAGTTGTATCCAGAGCTAGTCAAGTTGGGGCACTCGATTCATTTAATCACAGTGGAGTTTGGGGAAGCACCGCTTTATGAAGTCGTAGATGGTGTCCATATCCATCGAGTGCCCGTCGCTCCCAGTCATGACTTCTTCCACTGGATTGTGAACTTGAACGAAAGCATGGGGCTTCATGGGGGCAAGCTAATTTTAGAGGAAGGCCCCTTTGATTTGATTCACGCCCATGATTGGTTGGTAGGAGATGCCGCGATCGCACTCAAGCATAATTTTAAAGTGCCTCTTGTTGCGACCATCCACGCCACAGAATTCGGTCGTTACAACGGCATTCACACCGATACTCATCACTACATTTGCGGGAAAGAAAAACTCCTAACCTTTGATGCTTGGCGGGTGATTGTTTGTACCGACTATATGCGGCGGGAAGTAGAACGTGCCTTGGACACTCCTTGGGACAAAATCGACGTTGTCTACAACGGTATTCGACCTGAAAAGAAACGCCGTACCCCAGAATTTGACCACGGGCACTTCCGTCGTCGCTTCGCCGAGGATGGGGAGAAAATTGTCTATTATGTCGGTCGTATGACCTATGAAAAGGGCGTTTCTGTACTGCTAAACGCCGCCCCAAAAGTGCTTGATGAAATGGGGGGCTGTGCCAAGTTTGTGATTATTGGCGGCGGCAACACCGACCACCTGCAGCGCCAAGCCTGGGATTTAGGGATTGCTCATAAGTGCTATTTCACGGGATTCATGTCTGACATGGACTTAGATCGATTTCAGACGGTTGCCGATTGTGCGGTTTTCCCTAGCCTGTACGAACCCTTTGGTATCGTGGCGTTGGAAAGTTTTGCTGCCCGCGTTCCTGTGGTTGTCTCCGATACGGGGGGTTTGCCAGAAGTGATACGACATACCAAGACGGGCATTGTTACCTACACTAACAATCCTGACTCCCTCGCTTGGGGAATTCTGGAAGTACTGAAAAATCCTGGTTATGCCCAATGGTTAGTTGATAATGCTTATGAAGATTTAGAGCGTCGCTTTAGCTGGTTCAAGCTTGCCCAGCAAACAGAGGTAGTTTATGGTCGAGTTTTGCATGAGCGATCGCAAGTCACTTGGCTATGAT
>JALYGX010000067.1 GCA_030776905.1 Cyanobacteriota bacterium
CAAAGCTACAGACACTTCAACAATAAATTTGTTAAAACTAAGAAGACGGAACATGATGTTCTCTCCAAATCTAAAGGCTCAGAGATATTACCTTTAGATAATCATGCCTAGAGCCAAAGCCTAAAAAAGCATTGACTTTTAAATTGAGAAGATATATTTTCGCAAACTTGCCATTGGCTTTAGAAAGTTATCTTCACGATGAATGACAAAGCCTTTCCACATCTACCCAGACGCAGCACAAAAAAAACTAATTATTAGTAAAATCACCTAAAAAAGCCGCCTGTAACTAGAAGGTTAGCTAATAGTTTGTACTTGTGTTGTGGCACAAAAATTAACAATGAAATGTAGTCTGCTTCAAGCTGAAAGCAAAAGCGACATTAATTAAAACCTAAGCAAATCAAAGCTTCAGTTGCTTAGTAGTTCATTAAGAGCATATCCACTCATAAAAGGAAGTAAAACCATGCCAGTTGCACAGAATGCAGAGCGTAGCCAACTTGGAAGTTATAGTAGCGTTGTCTGCCTAAAAGCGATCGTCGTTGGTCTTGAAGAAGCCCTCGGTGAAAAAGCAGCAGCGATCGCACTCATCGCCGCAGGTCGGCAACGTGGTAAAAACATAGCCGAAGAACTCGGTTTAGTTAACAAGGCTCAAGAGATATCTCTTGAAGAAGTCGCAGTAAAAGTTAGCCAAGTCTTAGGCAAAGATGGGACTCGGTTGTGCATTGTAGACAAGATCGACCAAGAGGGCGATACCTACAAAGTCTACACCCGCGAAACTATTTGCTCTGCTGGTGAAGATGAAGGTTCACCACGGCAATGTACCTTTACTCTAGGTGCGATTCAAGGCTTTTTAGAGACATTTTTGAGTAAGCGCTTGCGGGGGAAACACACCCAGTCTGTCTTGCGTGGTGATAGTCACGATGTTCTGGAGTACACCGTCTTCTAGGTTGAACAATCATCCAGAAATACGTTTCTTGAAAGATTCAAAACTGGCATCGGTTCTAGCATCAATCAGCCGTTGCCAGTTTCCCAACAAAAAATTGACCGAATTTTTACTATTTCAACTCTGAGCGGGAACACACAAATGGCTATCAATTCTGACAAACTAGGGCACATTCTGAAAAACTTTGTCTCCACAACCGCTGATGTGGAAGGTGCGGCAATGGTTACTCCAGATGGTTTACCTTTGGCTTCTGCTTTACCCGGTGGTATGGATGATGAGCGGGTTTCGGCGATGTCCGCCGCCATGCTGTCTTTAGGTGAGCGCATTGGTAGAGAACTGGTGCGGGGCGATATCGATCGCATTTATGTGGAGGGAGAAGAAGGTTTCAGCATTTTGACCAGTTGTGGTGAAGATGCCGTGTTTCTTGTCCTAGCGGGGAAGGCAGCGAAGCAAGGGGTGTTAATGTTGGAAATTAAGCGAGCGCTTGCGGAGTTGAAGCCAGCTTTGTTCTAATAAAAATTTAGTGCTCGACTGTAGAGGCATCGCTAAGAACAAAGGTTACAGGAAATCTCTTCTCTGACAGCAGTTATTGTTAAACCCAATCCTGATTTAACAGCTAAGGCAAACCTTAATTACCTACGCGATGAGTTGAGTTAAAGACAAATTTCAACGGCTGTCCAGCTAATCCTGTAACCCTTGACTTCAATACTCACAATTCTCCTAAACTCCCAAATTTACGTAAGTTTTACGCAGCCAAATTTAATGAAAACTATACGTTCAGTGGTAGCAGGAACTGTAGGAGCTGGTAAATCTACCTTTGTGCGGACGCTCAGTGAAATTGAAGTTGTAAGCACAGACTGTTCTGCTACTGATGATACATTGCTCTTGAAGCCAGAAACCACTGTTGCCTTGGATTTCGGCAAAGTAATGCTTAGTCCTAAGCTAAACGTACACATCTACGGGACTCCTGGTCAAGCTCGCTTTGATTTCATGTGGGATGTCTTAATTCAAAACGCTGATAGCTATATTCTGCTAGTGGCAGCCCATAGACCCAGTGATTTTCACTACGCTTGTGAAATTCTCTCGTTTATAAACCAGCGAGTACAAATTCCGATGCTGATTGGTATAACTCATACCGATTGTTCAGGAGCGCTGGCTGTAGAGGATATTGTGATGAGTCTGGGCTATAACATGAATGATAAGAATTGCCCCCCAATCGTAAGAGTTAATCCCACCGATCGGGCTTCAGTAATTGAAGCTTTACTTGTTTTAATGGGTTTCTTAATTGAGGAGGACAACGTGAACTTATTCCATACTCCTTATCGCCAATAAAGTGAAATAGTATAGCTGGCGCTTTCAGGCAAACTTGAGTCAGTATGGACAGGTGAAAATGACTGTGGCGACAAGCTACCGGAGGAATCAATGGCTGGGGATAGACCAAGGAGCTACGAACTGCACTTTCATGGCCTAGTGCCAGGTTCTGTTGTTAGTGACTACAACAAAATTAAGAACATCTTTAAGGGTAGCTTGGCATACCCCACTTCTCTATCTCTGCATCAGTTTCCTCCCGATATTGCTGATTTTACAGGTCGCCAACCCGAATTAAAGAGCGTAAAAGCTCTGCTGCGACAGGTAGGCAAGAACGAAGAATCAACATACCCTATCTCAGTTTTGACTGGCATGGCGGGTATCGGCAAATCGGCGATCGCTATCCATGCGGCTCATGAATTAAAGCCTGATTTCCCCGATGCTCAACTCTACGTCAACCTGCGGGGGACTGAAAACCAACCCCTAGAACCACTGGAGGTACTGACTAGCTTTATACGTTCTTTGGGTGTGGATAACCCGTCCATACCTGAAAATTTAGCAGAGAGATCTAACTTCTACCGTTCCTTACTGTCTGGCAAACGTGCCTTAGTAGTACTAGACAACGCCCACGACGAGTCCCAAGTTCGTCCTTTGCTGCCGGATAGCTCTACCTGTGCTGTGATCGTCACAACGCGCGCACCGCTTGCTCACCTGGAAGGCGCTGCCACCCTTGAGCTGGAAGTAATGACAGAGCAGGAGGCTCTAGACTTACTACAGCGCTTTATCGGAGTAGAACGCCTACAGGCTGAACGGGACGCTGCCATAAACATTATTGACCTTTGCAGTCGCCTTCCCTTAGCCATCCGCATTACTGGCGGAACACTCAAGAATAAGCCCGACTGGCGACTTGAGGATTGTGTAAGGATGCTCACCGATGAGCGGCAACGATTGTTAAAACTACGTCTGAGCGATCTGGCGGTACGAGTTAGCCTGACTCTGAGCTATCAGGAGCTAGATGAAATTCCTGCCCGCCTTTTCCGCTTACTGGGACTGCTTATTGGTTCAAACTTTATTGGTTCAAACTTTACGCTAGCTGTAGCGACTGCTTTGTTGGAGTCCGAGGCAGCCATAGCTGAGGAGTCTGTCAAGCATCTAGTCGATGTACAACTGCTAGAGCCATCAAGCCTTGGGCGTTACCGTTTCCACGATTTGGTTCGCCTCTTCACCAAAGGGCAGTTAGCTCAACAAGAGCCATCAGAAGCACGGCACGCAGCACGTCTCAGGATGATTCGTTGGTATCTTGAGACTTCCGAGATGATGAACCTAGCTTTGAACCTAGAGACTCGTCGCCAGTTAGCCAAAGTCCTGGTACAAGGCAACAACCAATCCTTAGAAGCGACTGAGCAGGACTTATTTTTGACAGCTATAAACTGGTTTGAGAGCGAGCGGACAAATTTATTGGCGTCTATAGAGTGGGCTTACCAAGCGAAAGTCTGGGAAATTGTGGCACCGCTTGCGAAAAACTTGGTTAACTTTTATAGTATCCATGCCTACCAGGCTGACTGGGAACGGATTCACCTGTTGGTATTGGAAGTAACGCAGGCGCTGACAGATTTGCCTGAAGGCGATTCCTCTGAAGATAGCAGCGCTTCACGTCATATAGATGCCCAAACTCTGGTTAACTTGGGCAATATTCATTCTTTACAGAGTGACTGGAATAAAGCAAGCGCTTGCTATGAGAAGAGCTTAGGTATCTTCCGCGAATTAGGAAACAGTCTTGGAGTTGCTCAAACCCTGGGTAACCTCGCTAATGTTTACTCTCAGCAGGGCAACTGGGAAAAGGCTAGCGATCGCTATCAGGAAAGCTTGAACATCTTCAGTGAGTTAGAAGACCATTATGGGGAAGGTCAAACTTTAGCCAATCTAGGTATTTTCTACGCACAACAAAACGATGAGGAGCAGGCTATATCGGTATGGCGGGAAGCTCTAGGCAAACTGCCCTCAGAGCTGCCAAGATCTAAACAAGTCGCAGAGTGGTTAACGTTAAGCGGTGGAGCGC
>JALYGX010000068.1 GCA_030776905.1 Cyanobacteriota bacterium
GAAGTCACACGCGTGGCGCGAGAGGTGGGTTCGGAAGGGAAGCTCGGCGTGCAAGCGGAAGTACGCGGAGTGGCAGGCACATGGAAGGACTTAACCGACAGCGTGAACTCGATGGCCGGGAATTTGACCGCCCAAGTGCGGAACATTGCAGAAGTGACCACTGCCGTGGCAAATGGCGACTTGTCCAAGAAGATTACCGTCGATGTCAAAGGCGAGATTTTAGAGCTGAAAAACACCATTAACATCATGGTGGATCAGCTCAGTTCTTTTGCCTCAGAAGTCACAAGAGTGGCGCGAGAGGTGGGAACGGAAGGGAAGCTAGGCGTGCAAGCGGAAGTGCGCGGCGTGGCGGGTACCTGGAAGGACTTAACCGATAGTGTTAACTCAATGGCGGGGAACCTCACCGGGCAAGTGCGGAACATCGCGGAAGTGACGACGGCGGTGGCAAATGGCGACTTGTCCAAGAAGATTACCGTCCAGGTGAAAGGCGAGATTCTGGAACTGAAGAACACGATCAACATCATGGTGGATCAGCTCAGTTCCTTTGCCTCAGAAGTCACAAGAGTTGCTCGTGAGGTGGGTTCGGAAGGGAAGTTGGGCGTGCAAGCGGATGTGAGAGGTGTTGCCGGAACCTGGAAGGACTTAACGGATAGTGTGAATTTCATGGCGGGAAGTCTAACCGCCCAAGTCCGGAACATTGCGGCGGTGACAACGGCGGTGGCAAACGGTGACCTCTCCAAGAAAATTACCGTCGATGTCAAAGGTGAGATTTTAGAGCTGAAGAACACCGTCAACACGATGGTGGATCAGCTTAATTCCTTCGCCTCAGAAGTGACGCGGGTAGCGCGAGAGGTGGGAACGGAAGGAAAGCTGGGCGTGCAAGCGGAAGTGCGCGGTGTAGCGGGCACTTGGAAAGACTTGACGGATAGCGTGAATTTCATGGCAGGAAGCTTAACTGCCCAAGTACGGAACATCGCGGAAGTGACTACGGCGGTGGCAAACGGTGACTTGTCCAAGAAGATTACCGTCGATGTGAAGGGCGAGATTTTAGAGCTGAAGAACACCATTAACACAATGGTGGATCAGCTCAACTCCTTTGCCTCGGAAGTCACACGGGTGGCGCGTGAGGTGGGTTCGGAAGGGAAGTTAGGCGTGCAAGCTTATGTCAGAGGTGTGGGGGGTACTTGGAAGGATTTGACGGACAATGTCAACTCGATGGCAGGTAACCTCACCGCTCAAGTGCGGAACATCGCGGAAGTGACTAAGGCGGTAGCCAACGGCGACCTCTCCAAGAAAATTACGGTTGATGTGAAAGGCGAGATTTTGGATCTCAAGGACACGATCAACACGATGGTGGATCAGCTGAGTTCCTTTGCCTCAGAAGTGACGCGGGTAGCGCGGGAAGTGGGAACCGAAGGCAAGTTGGGCGGTCAAGCGCAGGTGACAGGCGTGGCAGGCACCTGGAAGGATTTGACGGATAACGTTAACTCAATGGCGAGCAACCTCACCGCCCAGGTGCGAGGCATTGCCAAGGTGGTGACGGCAGTTGCCAATGGTGACTTGAAGCGCAAACTGATGCTCGACGCCAAGGGAGAAATCGAGACCCTTGCCGATACGATCAACGAGATGATCGATACCCTAGCGACCTTTGCCGACCAAGTCACCACCGTGGCGAGGGAAGTGGGAATTGAAGGGAAGTTGGGCGGACAAGCCAAGGTGCCGGGGGCAGCGGGAACTTGGAGAGACTTGACCGACAACGTGAACGAACTGGCGGCGAATCTCACCACTCAGATGCGAGCGATCGCAGAAGTGGCAATTGCCGTGACCAAAGGCGATTTGACGCGCTCGATTTCAGTCCAGGCGGAAGGGGAACTGGCAATCCTGAAAGACAACGTCAACCAAATGATTGCCAACCTGCGAGATACAACTCAGAAAAATACCGAGCAAGATTGGTTGAAAACCAACCTCGCCAAGTTCACCCGCATGCTGCAAGGACAGCGAGATTTGGAAACCGTTTCCAAACTCATCTTGTCAGAACTGGCTCCGCTGGTTAACGCCCAGCATGGCGTCTTTTACCTTATGGAAGGGGGCGAGGAGCATCAGGGTTTGCTGAAGCTTCTGAGTACCTACGCCTACCGCGAACGCAAGCATCTAGCGAACCGCTTCCACTTGGGAGAAGGCTTGGTCGGACAATGCGCCCTGGAAAAGGAACGGATTCTGATTACGGAGGTACCGGACAACTATATCAAGATCAGTTCGGGTCTAGGGGAATCCACTCCCCTGAATGCTGTCGTCTTACCCGTTTTGTTTGAGGGACAGGTGACGGCAGTAATCGAACTTGCCTCGTTCCGGCGCTTTAGCGAAATTCATCTGACGTTCTTCGATCAATTGACCGAAAGTATAGCGATCGTGCTCAATACGATCGCCGCCAGTATGCGTACCGAGGAATTGCTCAAGCAGTCCACCGCCTTGGCAGAGGAACTGCAAACCCAGCAAAAAGAACTCACCGAAACCAACAAGCGTCTCGAACAACAAGCCCAATCCCTAAAAGCCTCTGAAGAACTCCTGAAGAATCAGCAGGAAGAATTACAACAGACCAACGAAGAACTCGAAGAAAAAGCCGAGTTGCTCGCCCTGCAAAACCGGGAAGTCGAGCGCAAGAACCGCGAGATCGAACAAGCCAGACAGGCATTAGAAGAAAAAGCCGAGCAACTGGCACTGACTTCTAAGTACAAGTCCGAATTCCTGGCAAATATGTCCCACGAGTTGCGGACACCCCTCAATGCCTTGTTAATCCTCGCTAAACTGCTTGCCGATAATCCAGAGGGCAACCTCACCCAGAAGCAAGTTGAATACGCCCGCACCGTGTATTCAGCGGGTACCGATTTGCTGGGTCTAATCAATGACATCTTGGATCTCGCCAAAATTGAATCCGGCACCATGTCGGTGGAAATCGACCAGATGCTGTTCACGGAACTGACGGGCCAGATGGAACGAACCTTCCGTCAATTGGCGCAGGACAAAAAACTCAATTTCACAGTTGAATGTAACCCAAACCTGCCGAAAACCATTTACACAGACTCCAAACGCTTACAACAAGTGTTGAAGAATCTGCTTGCCAACGCCTTTAAATTCACAGAACAGGGAGAGGTTCGCTTGCGGGTCGAGTCCGTAACTCAAGGATGGAGTCCCACTCAAGAAATCTTGAATCGTGCCAATAGCGTCATCGCTTTTTCTGTCAGCGATACCGGAATTGGCATCCCTGACAACAAACAACGGGTGATTTTTGAAGCATTTCAGCAAGCCGATGGCACGACTAGTCGCAAATACGGCGGCACGGGTTTGGGCTTGTCAATCAGTCGCGAAATCGCTCGCCTGTTGGGAGGAGAGATTCGATTGGTCAGTCAGGAAGGTGTGGGTAGCACGTTCACGCTCTACTTGCCGCAAGCCTACGAAGAGCCGACGGGCGTGGGCGCAAACGATGGGGCGATGGAAAGAGGACGAGAGCGAGAGCAACGAAGTTTTAGAACAACCCAGAGAGTCAGTTCACAGCCTCATGCCCTAGCTCCATCACCCTCTCGCCCTGCTCCCTTACCCTCTCACCCTGCTCCATCACCTCTCGACGATCGCACGATTACCCCACCTCCCTCACTCCCCGGTGTCCTATCCGATGACCGAGATCAAATTCAACCGGGCGATCGCGTCCTGCTGATTATTGAAGATGACGTTAACTTTGCTCGGATTTTGTTAGATATGGCACGGCAGCAGGGCTTTAAAGCAATTGTTGCCCTGCGTAGCGATATGGGTCTAGTGCTGGCACGGGAATTTAAGCCGGATGCAATCACCCTGGATATCCGGTTGCCCGGAATGGATGGTTGGACGGTACTCGATCGCCTCAAGCACGACCCCCATACTCGTCATATCCCTGTCCATATCCTCTCAGTTGAGGAGGGGCGGCAACGGGGTCTGGAACTGGGAGCGATCGCTTATCTGCAAAAGCCAGTCAGCAGTGAGGCGTTGACGGATGCCTTGAGCAGCATCAAGCAGTTTGTCGAACGCAAGGTGAAGAACCTACTCGTGGTCGAAGACGATGACTTACAACGCAACAGCATTGTGGAACTAATCGGCAATAGCGATGTTTCTACAACCGCTGTCAGTTCGGGGGCAGCCGCCTTAGCCGCCCTAAAAGCCGGACAATATGATTGTCTCGTCCTCGATTTAGGACTGCCTGATATGACGGGTTTGGAACTGATCGAGCAGATTAAGCTAGAGCCTAGTCTCTCGAAGCTGCCCATCATTATCTATACCGGGAAGGAGCTGACTAGGGCAGAAGAAATGGAACTTAAGCGGATGGCTGATACCATCATTATCAAAGACGTGCAATCGCCAGAGCGCCTACTGGATGAAACTGCCTTGTTCCTGCATCGGGTGCAGGCAAACTTGCCTCCATCCCAACAACAGATGCTCGAACACCTGCATCAGACCGATAAGGTACTGACGGGTAAAAAAGTCCTGATCGTCGATGACGATATGCGCAACATCTTTGCCCTAACGAGTATGCTGGAGCGCCATCAAATGGAAATCCTGTATGCTGAGAACGGCATAGATGGTCTGGCTATGTTGCAAAACACGCCGGATATTGATGTCGTGTTGATGGATGTGATGATGCCGGAAATGGACGGGTACGACACAATGCGTGCCATCCGTAAGCTAAGTCAATTTGCCACGCTACCAATGATTGCCCTCACCGCCAAAGCCATGAAAGGCGATCGCGAGAAATGCATCGAAGCTGGGGCATCGGACTACATCACCAAACCCGTCGATCCAGAGCAGTTACTCTCTCTGCTGCGCGTCTGGCTCTATCGCTAGGGGCATTTTAGGAGCATAAGTTTACGGGAAAATCTTTCTCAGGAAAAGCCTGAAGTCAGATGTAGATTTATGACAAATGCCTTTTAATTAGGGTAGCCCTTGCTATCGAGTCCTTATGCTCCGCCCCGACCATGACCTACGTCCAAAAGAAGAATGAACTGGAAACTCTAGAAATTCAATTGCTGTTAGAGGGCTTGTTTCGTTATTACGGGTTTGACTTTCGCAATTATGCGATCGCGTCCCTCAAGCGTCGTATATGGAATGCCATCCGTGCAGAGCGCGTCACTAGCGTATCAGGACTGCAAGAAAAGGTGTTTCACGATCCTGGCTGTTTGGAGCGATTTTTGCTGGGTCTATCGGTCAATGTCACGGCAATGTTCCGCGACCCTAGCTTTTATGTCACCTTCCGCCAAAAAGTTGTGCCGCTATTGCGTACCTATCCGTTTATTCGGATCTGGCACGCTGGATGCTCTACAGGTGAGGAAGTCTACTCGATGGCAATCCTCATGGAAGAAGAAGGACTGTACCACCGCTGCCGATTTTATGCCACCGATATGAACGAGGTGGTATTGAAACAAGCCAAGGCTGGAATTTTTCACCTGGACTTGATGCAGGAGTACACTCAAAACTATTTAAAAGCAGGGGGCAAGCGGTCTTTCTCCGAGTACTACACTGCCGCTTACGATAGTGCAATTTTTCGGTCATCATTAAGAGAAAATATTGTTTTCTCTCAACATAATCTAGCCACAGATGGATCTTTTAATGAGTTCAATGTCATATTGTGTCGGAATGTCCTCATCTATTTTAATCAATCGCTCCAAGAACGAGTTCACAACTTGCTCTACGAAAGCTTGAGTTCGTTTGGTGTCTTAGGACTCGGACGGCAAGAATCGCTTAAATTCACTCCCCACGAAAAAAACTATGCAGCGTTAGAAGAGCGTGAGAAGCTTTACCGCCGGATTGAGTAGGGGCGACTCAGCTAGTCGCCAAGGACAACTCCCATTAGACACCCTCACTCCAGCTCAACCCCCCGGCACAAACTTCGCCGGAGGGGGGTATTACTGTATGCCCCAACCCGTGGAAGTTGATACCCAGTTGCGCTCAAAACTATCACTTCCCTCAAAGTCGGCAGGGGGACGTGAGGAAGTCGAGGTGAATTCACCTTCTGCCGCCGCCTCCCCTGCTATTTCAAGTAATCGACGACAACAATACACCCCTTGGGATGCAACCGCTAGGATGACTTTGATGGGGAATTGCCCCTACGATATTGTGGTAGTGGGTACATCATTGGGTGGCTTGCACGCCCTAGAAATTTTGTTGGCGGGTCTACCTAAAGGTTTGCCAATATCTGTGGCGATTGCCCAACATCGTCACAAAAACTCTGACAACACCCTGAGTGTTTTTTTGCAGCGCCACTGCGCTCTCCCCCTATCGGAAGCAGAAGATAAAGAAGCGATCAAACCTGGGCACGTCTACTTAGCTCCCGCTGACTATCACTTGCTCGTAGAATCTGGTCGCTTTGCCCTCTCGACTGAAGCTCCTGTATGCCACGCCCGACCGTCAATCGATGTACTATTTGAAACAGCCGCTGATGCTTATGGCGAACGAGCGATTGGAGTGATTTTGACGGGAGCTAGTGATGATGGCGCTCGCGGGCTAGCGAGCATCAAGGCTAACGGCGGCTTGGCGATTGTCCAAGAACCAAGCACCGCTGAATGCGCCACGATGCCAAAAGCAGCGATCAGCGTATTGCGTCAGCGCAGCGCTAATACCACTATCGCCATAGACTGGATATTGCCCCTCCGTGACATTGCTCCCTTGATCGTCAACCTTTGCCATCCGGCGCTGAGGTAAAACTATGCCGTCCGAACCGAAAGTTAACGTCCTTCTCGTGGATGACCATCCAGAAAATTTGCTAGCACTGGAAGCTATACTAGACGGTCTTGGTCAGCATCTGGTCAAGGCTTACTCTGGGGAAGAAGCCTTGAGGTGCCTGCTCCATCAAGATTTTGCAGTGATTCTGCTGGATGTCCAGATGCCGGGAATGGATGGATTTGAGACAGCCACGTTAATCCGCAACCGAGTGCGATCGCAGCACACTCCGATTATTTTCCTCACGGCGTTCAGCACGAGCGAATCGTTGATGTTCAAAGGGTATTCCCTAGGGGCAGTGGATTACCTGTTCAAGCCTGTAGAGCCGGACGTTTTAACCTCAAAGGTATCGGTGTTTGTTGACTTGTTCAAGAAGACGGCAGAGGTCAAACGCCAAGCCGCACAATTGGCAGCCGTCAACACTGAACTCAGGGAAAGCGAACAACGGTTTCGCTCGTTGAGTGCCTGCTCGCCCGTCGGGATTTTCCTGACTGATGTAGAAGGTCGATGTACCTACACGAATCCCCGCTTCCAAGCCATTTGTGGTTTTACCTTTGAGCAAAGCTTGGGAGACGGTTGGTTGCAGTCGGTTCATCTAGACGATCGCGATCGCATCATTGCCGATTGGGGAACTTGGACGCTCACCAAATGCGATTACTCTCATGAGTTTCGCCTCCAAACCCCAGAGGGAATTATTCGTTGGGTTCACCTTCGCTCCTCCCCGATGCTCTCGGCTCAAGGCGAATTTCTCGGTCATGTGGGCACAGTCGAAGACATTACCGAGCGCAAGCAGGCTGAAGAAGCCCGCGCTCAAGTTATCCGCGAACAGGTGGCACGACAGCAGGCTGAAGCGGCAAACCGCATGAAGGATGAGTTTTTAGCCACGCTTTCCCACGAACTTCGTACCCCCCTGAACTCGATCCTGGGTTGGGCAGGACTGCTACGCACGCGCTCGTTCGATGCAGCAACTACCGCTCGTGCCCTGGAAACAATTGAGCGCAATGCTAAGTCCCAAGCACAACTCATCGAGGATATCCTGGATGTCTCCCGCATCATTCGCGGCAAGCTGCATCTAAATCTGCGCCCCCTCAATCTCGTAGCCGCGATCGAGACAGCAATTGAGGCAATGCGTCCAGCCGCTGAGGAGAAATCGATTCAGCTTGAAGTCGTACTTGATGCTTGGCTGGATGGGGTTGCAGACGATGGTTCTCCCTTCGCAGCGGGAGATTCTGGGAGAAATTCCTCTGCAAACGCGAGTTCAAAGAAAAGCATTTTGATCAAAGGTGATTTTGATCGCTTGCAGCAAGTAGTCTGGAATTTAGTCTCCAATGCGATTAAGTTCACGCCCCAAGGCGGTAAGGTTGAGGTGCGACTTACCACCACTGCCTCTCACGCCGAAATTCAGGTAATCGACACGGGCATTGGCATTAGCTCAGAGTTTCTGCCGTATGTTTTTGATCGCTTCCGTCAGGAAGATAGCACGACAACCCGCTCTTATGGCGGATTGGGATTGGGACTAGCGATCGTGCGCCACTTAGTCGAACTGCATGGCGGCAGCGTCCATGTGGATAGTGAGGGAGAAGGGAAAGGAGCAACGTTTACCGTGAAACTGCTGCTTCTAGAGACGGCGAAGGAACGACATACCTGCAATCCCTCAGAAGAGAACCCTCTAGAACAACCGGAATTAAAACAAGAAAGCGAGTCTTCTTCGCCAAACCCCGCAAGCGTTGCCTCCAGAACTCTTTCTGGCTTACAGGTACTCATTGTGGATGACGAGCCGGATGTGCGGGATCTTCTGACGGTCGCTATCCAAGAGTCTGGAGCTGAAGCGATCGCCGTAGAATCGGCGTCGGAGGCGCTCAAAGTCCTGGATAACTCACAGCCGGATGTATTAGTCAGTGATATTGGGATGCCTCTTGAGGACGGCTATACCCTGATTCGCCAAGTCAGAGAACGTGAGGCAAAGCGGGGAGGGCTGCTTCCCGCCGTGGCTTTGACAGCCTACGTTAGAGAGGAGGACAGTGACAATGCGATCGCCTCCGGTTTCCAAAAGCATATGTCTAAGCCAGTAGATACAACCCAATTAGTCAGGGTGGTTGCCAGTCTTGTCGGACGAATTGGAGACGAAGGCGCTCAGACCGCCTAATCTACAGTTACCGGCTGAGTGGCTAAACTTGCAGGTGATACTAACTTGCGTTCGGTCATAGTAGGTTGGCTTGAACGATAGTTAAACCCAACGCTGATATCGGTTGGGTTTCCTGCCTCAACCCAATTTACAGTCTGACTGGATAAGCTTGCAGGTGAGGTCTCTCCCCATCCCCATATAGCAGGAAATCGAACTCGTATCAACTGGCCTAGGGGCACGGAGCGTTGCTCCCTAACAAAAACCAACGCCAGCAGGGCAGCTAGTCGTAGGATAGCCGAGAGAGCAAATAGCCCCACTATCCCACCAGTACCCGCCGCCGTCGCGAGAAAGCCTCCCGCCGTGATTCCTATGGCTCCACTGACACCCGCAACGGCTGCCGCGATCGCAAAATAACTGGATTGATTGTGCCGAGGGGCTAGCTCCATTTGTAGATTGTTGCCGCACAATTCTATTGCCGCCCACGTCCCACCTCCCAACAGGTGCAACAAAGGTAACCAGACCCACAACGAAACGTGATCGCTGCCAATCCCTAGCCAGAAAAGAGGTGTCACCGCCACCAAAACACCCACGATGACCAAAACTGGGCGATTGCCAATCCGGTCAGCTAGTTTGCCCCAGATCACCATCATCAGCAAGTTAGCCGCAGCGGTTAAGCTGGTATAGATTGTTACCACGCTGACATTGATAGCCAGGTTATCCAGCATATAAAGGTTAAAGAAGGGAGCGCTGATGTTAACCGCAAAGCTCCATAGCCCAAAGTAAAGTAAAAACTTTAAAAAATTGCCGTCCTTGAGGAAGCGAAAAGCAGCTTCCCAATCAGCAGGTTGAGCTGTATCTGAATCCGTGACGTTTACTTGCTGCGGGTTCACATCGCTCATAAAGAACTGACAGCCAAGACTCATTAAGCCAACCACAACGGCTAGAACCAAGACTGCACCGTAGCCTTGGAGCGTTCCACCCGGCCACATCGATACCGCTAGACCTAGAAGCGGCACGCCAACGAGATTCACCAAGCTGGCAACGCTATTGCGAAAGCCAAAATACCGCCCCCGCAAGCGCTGAGGGACTAATACAGCCATCCAACTGAACCAGGACGCAATGCCCAAGGCTTCCAGGATATGAGTGACCCAGACTATTGCCAATGTCCACTGTAGTAGTCGGTGTTCCGTAGTATGAAATGAACCCAGCAACGCGATCGCTGGCACGAGAACCAGCCACAGCAATCGCGACGGCACGAAAACCCACAGCGAATACCAGTGGCGGCTTTTCGTCCGGTCTGCCAAAAAGGCTCCTAGCGGTTGGAGCAGATTCACCAGCAGAGGGATAGACGCGAGCATCCCAATTTCCACGGGTCCTGCACCCAATTCCAGCAAAAAATTACTCAGCAATACACCGCCAGTAATACTGTCAAAAAGTGCAGCCAAGACAACATCAAACGTTGAGGCTCTCAGGCTGGATCGAATTTCCGGCTTTGAAAGTTTATGAGGATGGTTGGGAAGACGTAGCGTTTCAGATAAGTCCTCTGGGATTTCCTGAAGCCGAAGAGGTTTTGTTTCTCCTAAAGTGTAATCTTCTATTTTTTGAGTGAGCATTCTCAATAACTTCTTTTAAAACTGAGTATTTTTTCAAAATTTATCAGCTTCATCAAATTTCACAACCCTCATAAAAAGCCCCTAGTCTCTGTGCTAGGAGCATCTGATCTAAGAAATAGAAAACTCAGAAATTAGAAAGCTTTAACCATTAGTTAAAAAGTATACAACTCTAAAACTAGAGACTTTTTTCTGGGTGGACAAAAACTCCCTACAGTTTAGAGGAGTGGTTGTTAGCCTTATATAAAGCTGGGTGCTGTAACTATCAATTACAGTAACGCTTATTGTCCCTAAGAACGCCTTTCTCAGGGAGGAACCAAAAGCATTGCTCAGGGAGAAGTAGAAGGTAAAGGGTATTGGTGATTAAGAATACAAGGTTTAGTCAGGAGATAGTATATATCTCTATCCAAAGATTGAAGACTCTCTCAATCTCTGTCTTCTTTTACCGTTGGCTGACTTATCCCTCTACTTAGTCCAAAAGGAAGATTAAGTAAAAAGAGCCGCTAGATACCATACAGAATAAACGAATTCAAACGCCAGTTTTCTGGTTGAAATGAGCGAAACTATTTACGGGAATCTTAAAGGATTAAAATCGAGTCACGTCAAGGAACTACAGCGGCTGTACGAACAGCGACAACCAGGCGATCGCTTGATTACCCCCGAATTCGCCGAGCGGTTGGCAGCAATTAGTACAGAAATTCATCATCCGGTGTCTACCTACATCAATCGCCGTGGGCAGGTTGTTCGAGTTGGCGTCGGTACCCCGGCTCAAATTCAAATTCCGCCCCAAGATCTGCCTCGGCAGGGTGCTCAACGCCTGAGTGGGATTCGTTGCCTTGCCACTCAATTGAAAGGAGAGGAACCTGATGCGGCGTCACTGATGGCAATGGCACAGCAGCGCTTAGACGCTTTAGTGGTGTTAATGCCAACTGGCAACGGTGCTGAACAACGAGGTGGCACAGCTAGTGGTCATATAAAGGAAGCTTACCTAGCTCACCTTGTACCCGATCTAGAAACGCCTTGGCTTGTTTCTCCTCCCCTGAGTTTAGATGACTTGACTGAGGAAGAGTTTGACGACTTAGTGGATGAATGGGAGGCAGAGTTTCACGAAGCAGGCTTTGAAACCTCGCAATTCCAAGAAATCGAATCTGGCAAAGATCGGGTTCTGTTGGTTGGATTGATGACCGAGGATATCACTCCCCAGCGCTTTCAAGATGGACTGGAGGAACTCGCTCGGTTGGTGGAGACGGCAGGGGGAGAGGTATTGGAGACCGTACAACAAAAGCGATCTCACCCCCATCCTCAAACCGTCGTCGGTCAGGGAAAAATGGAAGAAATTGCCCTCCGCGCTCATAAGCTGGGAGTCAATCTCATCGTTTTTGATCGAGATATTTCTGCGTCTCAAGCCCGCAACTTAGAAGCCGAAATTGGCATCCGTGTGGTAGACCGCACAGAAGTCATTCTCGATATTTTCGCCCAACGCGCTCAATCCCAAGCCGGTAAACTGCAAGTGGAACTGGCACAACTGGAATATATGCTGCCTCGGCTCAGGGGTCGAGGTCAGGGGATGTCCAGGCTAGGAGGCGGAATTGGGACACGAGGTCCTGGTGAAACCCGACTAGAAGTTGAGCGGCGAACGATTCAGCGGCGAATCGCCCAACTCCAGCAGGAAGTCAACCAATTACAAGCCCATCGTTCCCGCTTACGACAACAGCGACAACAGCAAGAAATTCCTTCTATTGCTGTGGTGGGTTATACCAATGCAGGTAAATCCACCTTACTGAATGTGTTGACCCATGCTGAGGTGTATACCGCCGATCAACTGTTTGCAACCCTCGACCCAACAACCCGCAAGGTGGTGATTACGGAACCCGAAACCCAGGAGCGCCGGAGTATGCTTCTGACAGATACTGTAGGGTTTATTCACGAACTCCCACCCGCTCTGATGGATGCGTTTCGAGCCACGCTGGAGGAAGTAACGGAGGCGGATGCTTTGCTGCATGTCGTGGATCTTTCCCATCCCGCTTGGGCAAGCCATATCCGTTCGGTGATGGACGTACTCGGAGAAATGCCTGCCCTTCCGGGGAAAGCATTAATTGCCTTTAACAAGATCGATCAAGTCGATAGCGACGCTCTGGCTGTAGCGCAGCACGAGTATCCCGAAGCCGTATTTATTTCAGCCACTCAACGCCTGGGTTTAGAAACGTTACGGCAGCGATTGGTGCAACTAATTGACAAAGGCGTTTCACCTCCAACACTTATAGAAAAGTAGAAGGGTGCGATCGCGCTAGTATTCATTTGAATTGTGTACTGCAACTATCAGCATTCATCCTTGAGTTTCAAAGACTTTATAGCTGTTGATAACTTCAAAATTGTTAGAGGAGAATAAAAAATGGTAGTGACTCTTGATGACACCAAGCGCATTTCAATTGCCACAAAATTGGCAGATCTCAAAGCATTACAAAATCTGCTGATTAACAACGAGCAGCAATTTATCCAGGATTGCCCGGATGAGGATATTCGCAAGCGCATACAGGATATGGTCGAAAGCGATCGCAAAAATCTGGGCATTATCGAGACTGTAATAGTTCAATACGGTATTCCAGGTGAGCCGAAAGAATCAACTCAAAAGATAATTGAGCAAGTTCAGAAACTCATGAAAAATTCTGAACTGACGTTGTTTGAGAAAGTATCTCAGCATGAATTGCTCAAGCATCAGCAAACCATGAGTGGACTGCTAATCCATAAAGCTGCCCAAGTTGTTGGTGCTGATATTCAAGCGGCGATCGCACCTTTGAATACAGTTAACTTTGAAAACCGCGCTCATCAAGAGCAACTCAAAGGGATTCTGGAAATTCTAGGCGTTCGTCAACTGACAGGACAAGAGCCAGATCAAGGACTCTGGGGGCGCGTTCAAGATGCTATTGCCGCCTTATCAGGCGTGGTGGGTAGTGTGGCGACGCGCATGGATGACGAGATGAGCATCCTTGACCTTCTGCGCATGGATCATACTAAGACCGATACTCTATTTGTGGAAATTTTAGGTTCTAACGATCCGCAAAAAATCCAAGAGTATTTTGGGCAACTTTATAAAGACGTACAAGCGCATGGTGCAGCCGAAGAACAAGTTATCTACCCAGCCGTTCGCCCCTATTACGAAGACACCCAGGAACTATACGCTGAGACTGCCGATGTGAAGCGGATGTTGGAGGAAATTAAGTCGCTCAACCCCTCTAATTCTGAGTTCAAAGCCAAAGTTGAGCAGTTAATGATGGCGCTGCGAACTCACATAAGTCAAGAAGAGAACGAGATGTTCCCCAAAATCCGCGACAACTTCAGCCACGAGCAGCACAAGCAAATGGCTACCGAGTTCAAAACCGTTAAAAGCAAGCTACAAGTCCATATGGCGGCTGCCAAAAAGTAACAGCAACCTCAAGAAAGTAGGGGAATAAGAGAGGGTTTCTAGGAAAGGGGAATGGGCAATAGTCAGCTCAATTCCCCATTTCCATGTATCGGTAGCGTGATACCGAGTGTTATTCAATAGCGAGAAAAATTATCATGACAAAAAAATATGGACCTTGGACAATACAAGAAACAAGTCAGAAGTACGAGAATTCATTTATTAATGTCCGTGAAGACCAAGTTCTTCAACCTGACGGGCAACCGGGTATGTATGCCACCGTCACCATGAAACCGGGCGTGGCTATTCTGCCGATAGATAGCGATCGCATAGTGTATCTTACTCGTCAATTTCGCTATGCTCTGGGGAAAGAAAGTATTGAAGTAGTCTGCGGTGCCGTTGAGGAGAATGAACCCCCTCTGGAAGCGGCACGGCGTGAAGTTCAAGAAGAGATTGGTATTAAAGCAGAGGAATGGAGCGAGCTAGGAGTCTTTGATTTAGATACCTCGATCGTTCATTGTCCCGTATATCTATTTCTGGTCAAGCACTTAACCTTCACACAAGCGAATCAAGAAGGAACGGAAATGATAGAAAGATTTCATATTCCCCTCGATGAAGCGGTGCAAATGGTGATGGATAGCCAAATCACTCACGCACCCAGTTGCGTGCTGATTCTCAAAGCCTATAACGCACTGACTAAACATTCAAGGTAATATCCCATCCGGTAGCCTCAATGATTTTCTTCAATAGCTGCTGTCCACTGGGCGATTTCTTCGGCTGTCATGTTACCCCTAGGGGACAGTCGTGCATCTTCATAGCCCCAGCGCTGGATATCGACTAAGTACTGACCCCTAGACAGCAGCGTCCCCTGACAAACTCGGTCTGTGGG
>JALYGX010000069.1 GCA_030776905.1 Cyanobacteriota bacterium
CTTACTCCCCTCTCGACTAAAAAATTTATTCCTTTTCCCTCTCCTACAAGGAGAGGGTTAGGGAGAGGTGGAGAGGGTAGGGGGAGAGGTTAAACCTTGGCTTCTTCCTTCACCAACTTATCCCAGCCCAATTCCTTGAGGTTGTTATTCCGACGCAGCGGACGAGTCGCCAACTCCAGAATGTCACGCGCATTTGTAAAGCCGTGAATCTGAGCAAAGGTAAATTCAACCGACCACTTGGTATTGATACCCCGTGCTTCTAAGGGGTTAGCATGAGCCATACCCGTGATTACCAAGTCAGGCTGCAAGTCCTTAATGCGCTGAATCTGGTTGTAATTATCCGGCTTCTCGACAATCTTCGGTGTCGAGACGCCCATTTCATGGCAAGTCTTCTCTAACAAAGCCAACTCAGCCGCTTGATAGCGCTTGTCCATGTAAGGAATGCCAATTTCAAGGCACGTCATGCCGCAACGAATCAGGAAACGTGCCAGGGAAATTTCCAGCAGGTTGTCACCCATGAAGAAGACGGACTTACCGCGAATCAGCTTGAGGTAGTCTTCCATCCCTGCCCAAATTTGAGCTTCCCGCTCATCCAGTCCTTTGGGTTCAATTCCGAATACAGAACAAATTTTTTCGATCCAGGCGCGGGTGCCATCGGGGCCAATTGGGAAGGGTGCGCCAATTAGTTTGCACTTGCGGCGACGCATCAACGTGCTGGCAGTGCGGCTGAGGAAGGGGTTAACACCAGAGACGTAGTAGCCTTCTTCGATGACGGGTAGCTCCGTATAACGCTTGGAGGGTAGCCAGCCGGAAACTTTAATTCCCTGCTTCTTCAGTTCCAGTGTCAGATTAGTAACAACGGGGTCAGGCAGAGAGCCAAACAACACCAGAGGTGGATGATCGACGTATTCTGACTGTTCGGCAGCCACGTCTTCTTTCTTGCGCCCGAAGTTGAGAAGTTTAGCGATCGCATTTCGCTCTTCTTTGTCCGCTTCCATTACCGGAGCTTTCTCCGGGCATTTGTGAACCATTGAGGCGAGTACGGTGTCTTCACCCTGAGTGAAGGCATAGTCTAATCCGTTGGCACGAGCGGTAACAATCGGGATACCCAGCTCAGCTTCCAGTTTAGGAGCCAAGCCTTCCAAATCCATCTTGATGATTTCAGTGGTGCAGGTACCAATCCAGACAATTACACTGGGGTTGCGATCGCGTTTAATCTGCAAGCACAACCGTTTTAGTTCTTCGTAATCATTTAGCTGGGCTGAAATATCCCCCTCTTCCAACTCCGCCATCGCATAACGGGGTTCCGCGAAAATCATCACCCCCATCGCGTTCTGGAGGAAATAGCCACAAGTCTTAGTGCCAATTACCAAAAAGAAACTATCTTCAATCTTCTGGTAAAGCCACGCGACACAGCTAATCGGGCAAAATGTGTGGTAATTTCCGGTTTCACACTCAAAATTTAAAGGCTCTGGTGCTGCAAGGGTCATAAAAAATTATCCTCTCCTCGTTTTTAAGGGAAGTTGTTAACAATGGGGCAGTATTAAAGGTTTAAAGGATTGAAGGTTGAAGGTTGGAAAGTTTGGAAAGTTGGCAAAACTTACTAACCTGCCAACTTGTTAACCTGCCAACCTGCCAATTTTCTCAAACCATCATTAGGTCTAACTGTTCTCCCTGAGCCTTCACTTGCGCTTCAGGCGGATTGAGGTAGAAGTCAGACAGTAAGGAGAACAACTCCCGGTCAGGAGCATCATTCGGCACAACACCCTCTGGACGCGCCAGAATTTGGTCAGCAATATTCAGGTAGTAGTCGCAGACATAGTTTAGAGAAGAGTCAGTCTCCGCCATCTCAAACAGAGTTTTGCCCTTAACGCGGGAGACGCGAATATCTTCAATCAGAGGCAAAATTTCCAGAACTGGCATTGGCACTGAGCTAATATACTTGTCGATCAGGTCGCGCTTGGATGTCCGATTGCCAATTAGACCTGCCAGACGCAGGGGGTGGGTACGAGCCTTCTCACGTACAGAGGCCGCAATCCGGTTGGCGGCAAACAAGGCGTCAAACCCGTTGTCTGTCACAATCATGCAATAGTCAGAGTAGTTCAGAGGCGCAGCAAAACCACCGCAGACCACGTCACCTAGCACGTCGAATAGAATGACATCGTACTCATCAAAAGCGTTGAGTTCTTTGAGCAGCTTCACTGTCTCACCGACGACATAGCCACCGCAACCTGCACCAGCAGGGGGACCACCTGCTTCTACGCAATCAACGCCACCATAACCTTTATAAATGACATCTTCAGGCCAGACATCTTCGTAGTGGTAATCCTTTTCCTGAAGCGTATCGATAATTGTCGGAATTAAAAAGCCTGTGAGGGTAAAGGTGCTGTCATGCTTCGGGTCACAGCCAATTTGCAGAACCTTCTTGCCACGCTTGGCTAGGGCAACTGAGATAT
Organism: Cyanobacteriota bacterium; assembly: GCA_030776905.1. Classification (GTDB taxonomy): domain Bacteria; phylum Cyanobacteriota; class Cyanobacteriia; order Cyanobacteriales; family Coleofasciculaceae; genus CADCTM01. The sequence continues at coordinate 2,457 of JALYGX010000069.1, forward strand.
TACAGCTAGTTGTGGATTTACCGATGCCGCCTTTTCCATAAACTGAGAGTTTCACGCTTCGTCGTCTCCTATCGTTCGGATTAAAACTTGAATATTGTCTTTGCCGCTATGTGAAGGCTCAGCACAGAGGATTGCCCCTACAGCCAGCTATCGATTGCTTTACTTGGGGCGTTGATTGCATTATTGACCAACTGTAAAGGAAAAGAAAGAGGTGTTCTCATTCAAATCGGCTGTAAAAGCGACTAATTAAACTTATAGATTCACTAAACAAGTTTATCCTCACATAAATCTATATCAATAAACTTCAATAGCTAAATTTAGAATTTGTAACCTTAGATTATATAAATAGGTACAAAAAACAAAAAATATCATTGCTTCTCCGGAAACAATACTCATCTAGGTTATTTTGTGCTACTCCACAAGCACACGGGATTCTAAACTAGGGTGTCAAATAGACCTTGTATAGAGGGTTTCAGACGATTGTGGCTAGTGACAGGAAGAGATTCCTACTAGAGATATTGGCGAGTCCCAAGAGGCTGAAAACTTCAGAATTGGGGGGTTCGCTAAAGCCGTTAGGATTTTTATAAAGAAAGGTTACACTTTGGAGGAGTGATTGCGCTCTCTTGTGTCGGGAGAGGTTAGGAGATAATTACCGTGGAAGATGAGCGATCGCGTCTGAAAAACTCATCGCCCAAGAGTTCATTAAACCTTGCTTTTGAACATCCCTGATTTGCTCGTCTGGGAACAATTCTGAAAAAACGTGCCCTATAGAGTCGTCGGTAGAAGCCATTGTTCAGTAGCATCAAAGCTGAAGAGAGGAATTTTCCTCTAATCTCAGTAGCGTTACAACTCTTGCCAAGCCGAAGATTTAGATGAGCTATCTTGAAACAACTGCAAAATTCTACAGTGAAGTCGCACAAACGCCACAAGTTGGGTTGTGTTGCGTTCAAAGCAGCCCCCTGCAACTACCAGGACTGAAAATTCCTTTCCAGATGCAGCAGATGAACTATGGTTGCGGTACGACTGTTCATCCCGCTGAATTGATTGACGAACCAACTGTCTTATATGTCGGTGTCGGCGGTGGCTTGGAAGCTTTACAATTTGCCTATTATTCCAGGCGTCCAAGCTGTGTTATTGCCGTTGAACCCGTCAGCGCTATGCGTGAAGCCGCATCCCGCAATCTGGAAATTGCCGCTAAAGACAATCCCTGGTTTGACCCAAGTTTTGTGGAAATTCGGGAAGGAGATGCTTTTGCCCTACCGATGCCAGACGCTTCGGTGGATGTCGTCGCCCAGAATTGTCTATTTAACATCTTTGAACCTGCCGACTTATCCAAAGCCCTTAAAGAAGCCTTCCGAGTCTTAAAACCAGGTGGACGCTTGCAGATGAGCGATCCCATCGCCACTCGTCCGATCCCAGCGCATCTCCAAGAAGATGAACGACTAAGGGCAATGTGTCTATCTGGCGCTCTAACTTACGAGCAGTATATCCAACAGATTGTTGATGCTGGCTTTGGTCAGGTAGAAATCCGCACCCGTCGCCCTTACCGACTTTTGGATCGTCAAACCTATAATTTGGAAGAGGATTTACTGTTAGAAAGTCTTGATTCTGTTGCCTTCAAAGTCGCGATTCCTGAAGATGGAGCCTGCATTTTTACGGGCAAAACGGCGATTTACAAAGGTGTTGAAGAAATCTTTGATGACTCAGCAGGACACGTTCTTCAGCGTGGTGTACCAGCCGCTGTGTGCGATAAGACAGCAGCAAAGTTAGGCGCATCGATCACAGAAAATGTATTAATTACGGATTCCACTTGGCACTACACCGGGGGCGGTTGTTGTTAGAAGTGCTTGGATGAAGTCAAGCGTTGGACACAAATAGTTAAGAAGCGATCGCACTTTTAAATTACCTGTTGGTTAGGTGAGAAGGAATGAGTGATGAGTCAAAAGTATAGAGATATAGCAAGATTTTTACTCTTCACTCTTCACTCATCACTCTTTACTTTCCTAAGCTGAACCAAGGAGGCAACCAGTGCGGGGCGGCAGATTTAAAGCTAAATGGCTGGATTCTCCTTCTGAAGTCCACACTGCCTCACCACTGCCATACAACATCTGACTAGGTTGAGACTGTAAATTAGTTACCTCAAAGCTGACATTTCCGGGTTCAGTTCCAACATTAACGGCAACAATTAGTTCCTCTGCCCCCAAAGTCCGAGCAAAGACGTAAACCGTTCCCTCAGCAAATAGAACCTGGTAATTACCCGTGCGCAGGGCAGGGTAAGCATGACGTATGGCAATCAGCTTACGGTGGTACTCTAGAACATCCCGCTCCCAGTTGGCTTCCATCGGAAAGCCTCGACGCGAATCGGGATCGAGACGACCAGGTAAGCCTACTTCATCACCGTAGTAAATACTAGGGGCACCAGGGAACGTCAACAGCAGCAACGTTGCTAATTCAACACTAGCGTGATCTTCTCCCGCAATGGAAAGTAGCCGCGCTGTATCGTGGCTAGCTAGTAAATTCAGTTGGGTGAGTTGAATTTCCCACGGGTAAAGTTCCAATAGCTCTTTGATTTTTTGACCGTACTCTGCGGCAAATAGGGGTGGGTAGGGATGGTAGGAACGATCTTTCACTTGCTCGATGTCTACGCGATCGCCTGCGGTAAAGGCAATGGTAGGTGCGGCAAATAGATAGTTCATCACCCCATCAAATTGGGTGCCATCCAACCACTCGCGGGAATCTTCCCAAACTTCGCCGACAATGTAAGCTTCGGGATTAACGGCTTTAACGCGATCGCGAAACTCCTGCCAAAATCCAGGCACTTTAATCTCAAACGGTACATCCAACCGCCAACCATCAATGCCGAATTTAAGCCAGTATTCGGCAATCTCCATAATGTACTCCCGCACTTCGGGATTCTCGTGATTGAACACTGGCAGTGCCCGGTTGCCATCCCAACCTTCATAATTAGCAGGAAACTCCCCATTATAAGGAGATACAGGCCAATCCTGAATCTTGAACCACTGTAGCCAAGGCGAATGGGGACCATTTTCCAGAACATCGTGGAAAAAGAAAAAGCCGCGACTCGAATGGTTGAACACCCCATCTAGAACAACCTTAATGTTCCGTTCGTGAGCGGCATCTAGCAATTCCTTGAAAGCCGGATTTCCCCCCAACATCGGGTCAACCTGGTAATAGTCATGGGTGTGATAGCGATGATTACTTGCTGATTGAAAGATGGGTGTAAAGTAAATCGCGTTAATGCCTAAATCCTGCAAGTAATCCAACTGCTCCATAACACCCCATAAATCACCGCCCTTGTAACCTTGGAGTGTCGGCATTGCATTCCACTCTTCCCAGGTAGCATTGGTGAGAATTCGCTTGCGCGGTTTCTGGCTTCTGGCAAACCGATCTGGAAAAATTTGATAGAAAACAGCGTGTTTGACCCAATCTGGGGTTTGAATCTCCATAGATGATAGACGATTCCCTAGTCTTTCCTCACCAAGGTACAGATAGGAGAAGATTTGTGGTTCAAACTTCTGGTAGAAAATGTGATAGCCCCCAGCGCTAACCAGCCGTTTTCATTCGAGTTCAACACAGATTTACAGTAGGGGCACGGCGACATTAATATCTGGGCTTGAGGTTAATTACTAATGAGGCAGTGCCTGGACACTGGGGTTTATCATCTGAAAACGACTCTAGGAGATAAAATTGACAGGAATTGTAACCAGCCAGCATCAGCAAACGCTAAGGTCTATGTAGCTGCAAGCTAAGAATTGATTATGGTAAGAATTTTTCTTTCAGCGGGTCATGATGTCAACGATCCAGGCGCGATCGCAGGTGGCACAACAGAATACACGGAAATGAGAAAAATCCGGGATGCCATTGTCCAGAACTTGCGATCGCGTGGTTTAGATGTCTTGTGGATACCGGATAGCCTTGATCTGATACAAACCATTTACTGGATAAACGATAACAGCCGTCGTGGTGATGTTGCCTTAGAAATCCACGCCGACGCCTTTGGTAACACCAATGTGCGAGGTGCCAGTATCTTCTACATTGATAGCAATCCGCAGCGCAAAGCGGATGCCCAGTTAGTGCTGGAAGCTTTGTTAAAGGCAGTTCCAGGAGTGCCTTCTCGTGGCGCTAAACCGGATACCGCTACCGGGGTTGGTAGTTTGGGTTTCTGTCGCCAAGTAGATATCCCCTCTATGCTCATAGAGTTGGGATTTCTCACAAATCCTAGCGATCGCTCCTTACTACAAACTAAACGTCAGGATTTTGCCCGTGGGATAGCAGACGGTTTGCAAGCTTGGAGTCAGAAGGAGGCGATTCGACAGGGTTTAGCTCCCCCAGCAATTACCTACCCAGTGATTAGTGTCAAACTCAACGACCAGCTCTACAAGAACCAGGGAATTCTTGTCAATGGTAATGCGTGTATCCCCTTTGTCTTTCTCAAGTCTTTAGGGATTGACACAAAGCTAGTGGCGAATGTACCGCAAGTTAACTACCGCAATGTGGTTTATATCAAAGCCATTGAGCTACAGAAGTTTAAGGTATCGGTTCGCTGGGATAATGCCACTCGTACCGTGGTCTTAAGCTCAAAGTAATTCTCTAACTTGAAAGTCCTGCCCTTGCCAAGCGAGGCATAGCCCGTGCTGAGTAAAAAGAGAGGGCTTCGTAGCCTTCTCTAATCAGACTTTACTGATAGGACTTAATAGTAAATAGGATTAAATTTTAGTCAAGCGCGTCTTTGGTAAATTAAAACGAATTCTGTTATCTGTATCTACCCTTCAGCAAAGTTCAATATCCCCGGTTCAATGGCAGCGTAACTGTAAAGGTTGTCCCGACTCCAACTTCGCTTTCTACTGTGATTTGACCTTGATGCAAGTCTACGCATTTTTTGGTGATCGCTAATCCTAATCCCGTTCCTTGGATTGTGCCAACATTGCTAGCTCTGTAGAAGGATTCAAACAACCGCTCTCTGTCTTCTGGGGGAATGCCAATACCTTCATCCTGAATGCGGAAAATTGATTGAACAGAGCTGACTACTAACTCACAACGAACTATCCCTCCTTTGGGTGAGAACTTGAGCGCATTAGACAGTAAATTTGTCAAAGCTTGGCGCATTAACTTCTCATCCAGGCTAGCTTGGGTGTTGTCACCATGAGCCGACACAGCGATTGTAAGAAGGGTGTTGTCCTGCCCATTCTGCTGGCTAGTTAAGCTGCCTTGAAACTCCTCGACAATCTTTTGCGTCATCGCCTTCACATCGAGCTGAGTTGGATTGAATTGTAGTTCTCCAGCTTCAGCTTTGCCAATGAAAAGCGCATCTTCGAGCAGTTGGGTCATATGCTGGACACAGTCCTCAACTCGTTGAAAATGTTTCAGCTTTTTCTCGTCTGACCAATTGTGTCCGTAACTTCTGAGTAATTGGGTAGAACCCAGAATCATAGTCAGTGGAGTGCGGAACTCGTGGGAGATGGTGCTGATGATACAGGATTTAAGTTCACCCAGTTCTTTTTCCTTTTCCAAACTGTGGCGAATTATTTTTTCAGTGCGCTTACGCTCAATAATTTCAGTTTCCAGCCTTACTTTCTCTTTTTCTAAAGCTTCTGCAAGTAGGCGCTTTGTAATGTCCTGTAGGATGCCCGAAATACCAGTAACCACATCGTTAGCAATCCGAGTTGAATTAGCATGAATTTCAACCCAACGGCACTCTCCTGCCTTTGTTAAATATCTGATCTCGTGACGACATGAAGCTTTTTCACCGGCAATGAGTGCCCGCAACAGTTCCTGATGAAGTTGCCAATCGTCTGGATGAACGTAATTTAGAACATTAGTCCCTAAGCTCTCCGCAACCGTGAAGCCAGTAACGGTTGTCCAAGCAGGATTGAGAAATATCCAGTTGCCAGCCGTATCAGTCTGAAAGATTACTTCTTTAACGTTTTCAACAACTGAGCGATACTGTTTTTCTCTCTCTCTCAATGCTTTCTCTGCCCAACTAGCTTCGAGGAGACGACGAACGCGGCGCAGCAGTACTGGTGGATGAATAGGCTTAGTGACGAAATCAATGGCACCTGCTTCAAATGCCCAATCAACCGATGCTTGGTCATTGAGTCCGGTAATCATCAACACTGGGACGAGTTCGTCCCCAATCAGTTTTTGCAGTTGGCTGCAGCAAGAAAATCCATCCATCACTGGCATCATCACATCCAGTAACACCATATCGGGTCTGAACTGAGTGTAGGCAGCGAGGCACTGTTCTCCATCTGCCGCTTCTTCCACCTTGTAACCCTGTTTTTCCATCAGTTGACGAAGCATCATCCGCGTGAATCGGTCATCATCTGCGATCAGGATAAGTGGAGGATTTATATCATTTGAGGTAATCATTTCTAGCTTCCCTGACGCTCTAGAGGCAGCGCCGCCTTAACTCTTTCGTACTGGGATTGGATTTGTGAGAAAATTTCTGCTCCACCTGTCGTTGTTTTAGAGTTCCCAATTCTCTCCAACTCTTCACAAAGTTTTGCAAGAGCGATCGCACCTAGCGCAGCACTGCTTGACTTCAGGGTGTGAGCCGTCTGTTTCATTGCTTCTGCATCGTTTTGGGTAACTGCTGTAGCCATCCCTTGCAGGAGAGTGGGACTCTCTTCCAGGTAGATATCGATCAATTGAGTTAAGAATATCGAGGCATCTTCCCCCATCGCCTTCCGAAAAGCTTGCAATACCTCAGTATCAAGAGCCGAACTTTGCTGGGGGGCTTCCTCAAGCCTTGAGGCAGTCTCTGGCTTCTTACTACTAGGCTGACACTGACTTTGGGACTGACAACAAGCCTGACATTTGTTCAGGGACTCCACTAGCTCTTGCACCCGGATCGGCTTGCTAATGTAGTCGTCCATCCCGGCACTTAGGCACTTCTCCCGATCGCCTTGCATAGCATTCGCCGTCATCGCGATAATTCTAGGGCGTGAAGCTGGCGGAAATTCCTCGCAGATGCGTTGCGTCGCCGTCAAGCCGTCCATTTCTGGCATATGGACATCCATAAACACAACATCATAGTCCTGACGATGCAGGGAAGCGATCGCTTCGAGTCCATTGGCAGCGACATCAGCCCGATACCCCATCCGTGCCAACAATTGCAAAGCTAAATGTTGGTTCACCTTATTGTCCTCAGCAACCAGAATCCGCAGTGGCAAGCGTTCTGACATTTTCGAGTCAAGTTGCAGATTTTGAACGGGCGAGGGCTTCACTTTAACGGGCTGTCCGCCAAAGATGCGCGTCAAAGCATTGTAAAGTTGGGATTGTTTTATCGGTTTGTTGAGGAAGGCAGCGAAATCTACCTGAGACTGTGTCTCTGGCTTACCCATTGAGGTCAACATCACTAAGGGTAATTGTTGACCCTGAGACTGCTTGCGGATTTCTAGAGCGAGAGTCAGGCCATCCATTCCAGGCATCTGCATATCTAGAATCGCTAGGTCAAAGTGTTCTCCTTTACTGAGCCACTCCAATGCTTCAAAACCCGACTGGGATGCCTGGGCGAGCATATTCCAGGACTCGGCTTGTAAGGTGAGAATTTGTCGGTTGGTGGCGTTATCATCCACAATCAGCAGCCGTTTTCCAGCTAAATTGGGCTGATATTCGCCTCGCTCAAGGGGTAAGGAGCCAGGAACTGACTCAGCGATCGCGGTGAAATAGAATGTAGAACCCCTGGCATTTTGAATGGAAGACCTTTGATTTTTAACCTTTGACCATGTCGGAGCTTCAGGCGGTGGATTTCCGGCAACTGCGCCTCCACTTTCCACCCACATTCTGCCACCCATCATTTCTGCAAGGCGTTGGCTAATCGCTAGTCCCAGACCCGTGCCTCCATAGTGGCGCGTAGTCGAGGAATCAACTTGGCTGAACGATTTGAACAGGCGGTCTAGTCGGTCTGGCGGAATCCCGATTCCTGTATCCTTAACCGCAAAACAAATCTCATAGAAGGATGGAAGTTCCGACTTGGACGTTACAGGCTCCTCACCTCTCACCACCTCACCTGCCTCCACCAACTTCTGAACGCTAACAGAAACCAGCACTTCCCCTTCATGAGTAAACTTCACAGCATTACTGAGCAAATTCACTAAGATTTGGCGCAGTCGGGTGACATCCCCCACAATTGTGTTTGGGGTGTCGGGAGCGAAGAGGTAAGCTAATTCCAGTTTTTTCTCAGCTGCCTTTGCGGCTACTAAATCCAGGGATTCCTCCAGGCAGCTTCGCAAATCGAAGGGTTGTTCCTCCAAATCCAGCTTACCGGACTCGATTTTGGAGAAGTCCAAAATATCGTTAATGATCGTGAGTAGGGCATCACCACTGTTGCGGATTGTTGCCGCAAAGTTTTGTTGCTGGGGCGTTAAATCTGTGTCCAGCAAGAGTCCGGTCATGCCGATCACGGCATTCATGGGCGTGCGGATTTCGTGGCTCATGGTTGCCAAAAATTCGCTTTTTGCCTGAGTTGCAGCTTCTGCTGTCCGTTTGGCTTCCTCTAACGCTAAATTTTGCTCGCTTAATTGTTCGCTTTGACGGGTTTCTTGCTCTAAAAGTTGAGCTTGAGCTAAGGCAATCCCCACTTGATCGGCTAGAGCTTCGAGCAACTCGATTTCCTCGTCCTTCCAGTGGCGGTATGAATCACATTGGTGTAGTGTAATCATCCCGTTGGGTTGCCCCTGATAAGACGTGCGAATTGCTAGTATGGACTTTACTCCCAGTTGGCGATATGTAGGAGCAATCGTTTTTAACCTTGGTTCGGTATCGATATCAGGAGCAGGAAGGGCGTGGTCTTGCGTTAGCAACTCCTTAAAATAGGGACTGTCAGCAATTGGGAAGTTTACGTCAAGACTTGATAGATACCCAGGCTCCAAATATTCAGCCCTAAAGGGTATCTCTTCGCTGTCAGCAATATAATTCCGAATGACGCAGCGATTGACTCGAAATGCCTTACCGATTTGATTGGCAGTAGTCTGAAAAATTTCTTGACTGTTTAAGCTTTGGCGAATTTTTTGGCTAATCTGTTTGAGCAGCAAAGTTCGCTGAAATTGCTGTTCGAGGGCTGTTTTAGATTGCTGGCGTTCTATTTCATTACCAATCCACTGCGCCATCAGTTTTAACAGTTGGCGATCGCTTTCCTTAAATACTGAAGTGCGTCTATTGAGACTAGAAAAGCTGATCACGCCGTAAACCTGCTCTCCTACCATTACGCGCACACCAATGTAGGCTTCTATCTTGAAATTTCTGTAGCTCGGATGGTTGCACCATTGAAAATCTCTAGCTGCCTCAAAATAAATTGGTTCTTTTGAATGGAACGTTTCGTGGCAGAAGAGCTGATCTAACTCAAAAACATCTCCTGGATTAATTTGGAGAGCGAACCGGGGCGGCAGTTGGACAGCCATTACCTGATAGCGATCGCTCTGAACTCGCCCAATATGCCCAATCTCAAGGGCAAACTGTCGCCGTCCCAGTGCTAAGAGTCCTTGCAGACGTTGCTCAAAGTTTAGCTTGGGCGATGAAGCCACTTTATAGAGAGAGCGCATTGCGGCTTCACTTTTTTGAAGTACTTGTTCAGCCTGCTTACGCTGCGTAATGTCGATGGATACACCTAAGACAGCCGCCATGTCTGAATCGGCAACAAAGAAGGGAATCTTTGTAGTTTGAATAATATGAACATTGCCTTGGGTATCTGTAATGGTTTGTTCAGGGATGTAGTAAGGCTGTCCGCTTGCGAGTACTCGCAAATCCTCTTCCCGGAATTGGCGAGCTTCTTCAGTTTGCGCAAAGTCTTCATCCTTGTGCTTAAGTAGCTCCTCTACTGTAGTTCCGAAAGTCTCTGCAACCCTTTTATTGGCAAGAATAAACTGTCCATGTGCGTTCTTGGCATAGATATAATGAGGCACTAAATCGATCACTTGACGCAGTTTGCTCTCACTCGCTTGGAGAGCGACTTCTGCCTGTTTGCGCTCAGTGATGTCAATCGCTACACCTAAAACGGCAGGCACGTCTGAACCAGCGACAAAGAACGGAATTTTTGTGGTTTGAAGAATATGAACATTGCCTTGGGCATCTGTAATGGTTTCTTCAGGAATGTGTTTCGCCTGTCCGCTCTTGAGCACTTGCAAGTCAGCTTCCCGGAATTGGCGAGCTTCCTCAGTCGGCACAAATTCTTCATCTTTGTGGCTAAGTAGCTCCTCTACAGAGATTCCGTAAGCGTCTGCCATCGCTTTGTTGGCAAGAATAAACTGTCCTTCTATGTTCTTGGCAAAAATCAGATGAGGCACTAGATCGATCACTTGACGCAGTTTGCTCTCACTCTCTTGGAGCTGTGCCTCTGCCCATTTGCGATTAGTAATATCTCTGAGCGTACCAGAGGTTCCTGTAATTGTATTGTCAGCAGATAAGGTTAATTGAGTATGAACCTCTAGCCAGCGATAGCTACCATCTTTGGTTATGTATCTAACTTCATGCTCGCAATACTCTGTTTGGCGTTCAATCAGGAGTTGAAAGAGTTCTAAGTTATGTTGGCGATCTTCAGGATGGAGATAATCAAGAAAGTTTGTGCCAATACTGTCTTCTAATGTGAACTTAGTAATTTCTACCCAAGCCGGATTGAGGAATGTCCATAAACCACTAGTGTCGGTTTGGAAAATCACTTCTTTAACGCTTTCAATAACAGAGCGATAGTTCTCCTCACTCTTGCGGAGAGCTGCTTCTACCTGCTTGCGCTCAGTGATATCAATAGATATGCCTAAGACCGATGGAACCTCTGACCCTGCCACAAATAAAGGAAGTTTTGTCGTTTGAATAATCCGAACCTTACCTTCGGTATCTGTAACGGTTTCTTCGGGAATATATTGAGACTCTCTGCTATTAATTACTTGTAAGTCAGCTTCCCTAAATTGGCGAGCTTGTTCGGTGGCTTTCACCAAGTCTTCATCCTTGTGGTTGAGTACCTCCTTTAGTGAAACGCCAAAAGTTTTTGCAACAGCTTCGTTGGCTAAAATATACTGCCCATCAGCGTTCTTGGCATAGATATAATGAGGCACTAAATCAATTACTTGACGCAGTATGCTATCACTCTGTTGTTGGGCTTGAGTCGCCACTTTTTGTTCTGCTAGGAGGTACTTTACCTTAAGAATGAGCTGGTTGAGGGAAGTTGCTAACACACCCACTTCATCTTCAGTGGTTACAGGTGCTTGCAGGTCAAAATTAGCTTCAGTGGACACTCGACGGGCGACAGCAGTCACGACTCTTATCGGGTGAGCGACAGCGCGACTGGTGTAAATCGCTAAAAGTGTAGCGGTTACAATTGACAACAGTAAACTTCCAGCAATAATCCGAAATCGAAGTGCTTCCGCAGCAATTAAGTCAGCTTCTGCCCGCTTATGCTCCTGATAAGATGTATCAATGACTTTAGCTAGGTCGTCTGAGAGTTTATCAAGCTCGTTCCCCACAGAACTTGTAGTGAAATTTAGCAGTAGCTGTTGTGCGGATTCACTTTTGTTGAATTTTAAATTAGGTGGATCAATTTTCCTTAAGAGTTGCTTGACCTGCTGCAAGTATGCTTTTTGTACGTATTTGTAAGTTTGGAGAAAGCGTGGTAAGCCATCCCTATGGGATTCTTGTATATACTTTTTACTATTTATATAAAAATTCAGTTCTAAAAATGCTTGGTTAGCTTGATCGTAAAATACCAAATAATGAAAATATTTCTTATACAACAGTTCTGGCTCAGATATCAAAGCAATCAACTCTAGTTGAGCTATCTGTTCCTGTTGGATATTAGTTTGCAAGCGATGGAGAAGATCGAGTTTTTCTTGGGCGTGTTCTTTTAAATCTGTAGCCTGTTGCTGGTAGTGACCTCCAATCATGAATCCGGCTGATGTTCCCAACAAGGCAACGCTGAGGGCAAGCAAATATCCATAACTAATCTTGCTACCCATACTGAGACGCCGAGTCAGCCGGTTTATCCAACCTGAGGTATTAGATTGAAGCTCTAGCGAATCGTTTGAAGGTAGTTGAACCACTTTTGACTTATGCTGTGCCGTCATAGTTGTACTCTTGGGAGAAATCGAGTTTCCTAAAAAATGAAAAAGGGCGATCGCACGGGACGACGCTACTCTTCCAGAGTGTTCAGACTCTTGACTTTAGGCTTGAAAAAGCGGCTTGTGAACAAATCCTGAGAGTTACGCAATAGGAATTCGCCTCTTGTTGTTATCCATCTTTATAAGTTTTTGATAGCAGATGCTTCGACTTTACAAAATCCTTGCGGTTTTATAGTCCGTATTTATACGGAATTTTGTATTACATCTGCTCTAAGTTCCAGGGAAATTACCGTTTAGCCACATGTGAAATTAGTTTATATTCCCTTTAAAGCGGTACTTCTTACCTGCGAGCGCTTTCTACTCGCCACTGGTCAGGTGTATTACAAAACCGTTGTTGCCGCTGTCGGGCGTATGAACGCACGCCCCTTGACAAGAGTGATACCGTTTTCCCAAGCAGTTGCAACAGATCTAATCTTTCTCCCCCTTAAAAAGGGGCTGGGGGATCTGAATGTGTAGCAAGTCGAAGGAAAATTGGTATGAGACTCATTTAGCTGCAAACACAAGATGAACCCTACCAACTCGACTGATTCTCCCCTTGTCCTTGTGGCAGACGATGATCGATTCACACGGATGATACTGCGTCAAATCTTGACACAAGATGGTTACCAAATGGCAGAGGTGGAGAATGGAGAGCAGTGTCTTGCGGCATACACTCGCCTCAAACCCGATATGGTTTTGCTAGATGCGATGATGCCAGTCATGGATGGCTTTGATTGCTGTATCCAGCTACAAACGCTGCCCTTGAGTGAACGCACTCCTGTGCTGATGATCACTGGACTGAATGACCAAGAGTCAGTAGATCGAGCG
>JALYGX010000070.1 GCA_030776905.1 Cyanobacteriota bacterium
TGTCGCTGTTTGTATCGCGTCGGTATAGCTTAATCCAAGCATCAAAACTCGACTCACTCAACGGTTGCACTTTACGACCGGGTATCGTCTGCAACCGAGTAATCTCCTTACTCAAATTCTCTATAAATGTCTTGGTGTCGTAGATACCTACCCGCTTAGGAATCACGAGGTCGTAGTAACTCGTCGTCCCTTCGCAAAACCACAGAGAAGTCGTGTAATTTTCCTGCTCGTAGTTAAACGTCTCCAGTGCCTTTGGGCGTATCCGCTTAACATTCCACAGGTGAAAGAATTCATGCGCCACTAACTGCATGAAGCGGTTGTACTTTTCCTTTGCCCGAAAGCCGAAGCGGGAGTAAATTAACGAACAAGCATTTTTATGTTCCAATCCTCCGAAGCTGTTACTGGCTAGATGCAACAGAAATACATACCGTTCGTAAGGCAACCCCCCGAAAATTTGGGCTTCTACCTCAATAATTTTCTTAGTGTCTGCAATAATGCGATCCGGGTCGGCATTACCCTGTCCCCAGATTGCGAGTTGATGAGGTTTCCCCAGTACTTCAAAGTTGTACAGTTGGTGAGAACCGATTTCAAACGGGCTATCTACCAGCGTGTCGAAATCTTTGGCTTCAAAGGTATTAGCTTGCCCTGAAACTGATGGTAAAGGGGTTGTGACTTGCCAATCAGGATGTGGAGGTGCGATCGTAATCTGAATCGGTTGCTGCTCAAATCCTGGTATAAAAAAGAACAGCGCCGTACCATTGAAATACCCGTGGCTAGCATCCAGATGATTCGTCCGTACCGTTAATTCATTGGCAAACACCCGATAACGCACGGTTATTTCTGAGGTATCTGCCGTTTCGATTTGCCAATGATTTTTACTGAGTTTGTGTGAAGGTAATAAATGCCCTGGGTCACCCGTATCAGCCGAAAAATCTTGGAGATGTCTGGCATACTCCCGCACTAAGTAAGAACCTGGCGTCCAAACTGGCATTTTCAAATTCAGCACCGCTTCCTGCCAGCCTTGCACAGACAGTGTCACTTCAAATAGGTGCGATTCTGGCTGAGGCATTGCCACCTGATAGTGGATTGTCGGTGCAGTGCTGGAGGCGTCACTGGCACGAACAGTCGTTGCTTGAGTCATTATTAGCGAATAAAAAATTAGCCCTTAGCTTTTACATTAGCTAATCTAGGCTCATGGGGGTGCTGTGCCCTCCCTAGTCTCAAATCTTTCCGTACGCTAAACTTTAGCCTCTCGACGCCAGATGAGCTAGCTGCTTGATGTTGGTCAAGCAAAGAGTCTGACGGGCTGAGTCAATTTTAATCCAACCCTTACTATCGAGCTTTTCCATGATTTTGGCTGTGTCATCGACGCTGATGTCTGTGATATCTGCCAAGTCCTTATGAGGGATGTTAAAGATTTCTGCCCCCTTTTCAGTAGATTGACCGTAGCTTTGTGCCAAGCCAACCAGAGTATTCGCTAATTTGACGGCTGGCGGCTGATGCCGTCGTTGAATGCGGATATTGGTTAGCCGCAGCCGACGTACCATGAGTTGCAACATTCGGTGGTGCAACTGGGGGTCTTTGAAGAGGGTTTGAATAAAGCGTTGGGCAGAAACGCTAAGTAAGTTGACTTCAGAAAGAGCAATAACATCCGTTGAACGAGGAGATTCATCAAGAATTGCCATCTCCCCAAAAAAATCACCCTGACCCAAAATTGCTAACGTGAGGGCGTTGTCCCCATATAGCCGTCGAACTTTGACCCAGCCGGAGACAACAAAGTAAACCGCGTTGCCCCAGGCATCTTCCATTAAGACCGCCCTATCTGCTGGGTACTGATGTTCTACTACAACGGACAGGAGCCATTCTAAAGTCTCGGCGTTAGCGGTATTAAACAGCGGGAAAAGCTCATTGAAAGCTTTGATCTGCATGAAAGGTTTCAAAGATAAAGTCTGAGGATGCAACAGCCGTAACAGTCAAGAACGAGAGTAAAGCTGTCAGAGATTCCACTACAGGAGCGACACCAAGGGCGTCTTTAACCAACTACTACTAATACTAATCAGCTAAGACTGGGTATTATCTCCTACGCTTCCCTTACACTACACCACAAGAGCAGTATGTTTTTGACCAGTCTTCAAGTGCAGAGTGCGAAGTACGCTGGAGTTCATATCAGAGGGCTGAGATGACTTTCATGACTTCGTTGTGGGCGAAGTCTAGTAGGTCTGTTGCATTAGCTGAGTCGTTATTCTTTTCAACTCTAAAACTGCCGCAAAAAGCGCAGGTCACTGCTATACAACCGACGAATATCATCAATTTGGTGCAGCACTAAGGCAAAGCGTTCAGCCCCAAAACCCGCCGCAAAACCTGTGTAAGTCTCTGGGTCGTAGCCAACTGCCTTGAGTACGTTGGGGTCAACCATACCACAACCCCCTACCTCTAGCCATTTGCCTTTCCACTGCACGTCTACTTCTGCGGAAGGTTCTGTGAAGGGAAAATAACTTGCCCGGAAGCGAATTGGCAACTCTTCACCAAACATTGCCTGTAAGAATTCTTTAATCGTGCCTCGCAGGTGCGTAAAGGTTAGCCCTTCATCCACTGCCAAAAGTTCGATTTGATGGAACACGGCGGAGTGAGTGGAATCTACTGTATCCCGGCGATAAACGCGACCTGGTGAGACAACGCGGATGGGTGGGTCATTGGCTTCCATGTAGCGAATCTGCACGGAAGAAGTCTGAGTGCGCAGTAAGTTACCATCCGGCAGGTAAAAGGTATCCTGCATATCGCGGGCGGGGTGGTCGGGTGGAGTATTAAGTGCCTCAAAGTTGTAGTAATCACTCTCCATTTCCGGACCGCTGGCAACGGTGTAACCTAAACCCACGAAGACATCTAAAGCCCGGTCAATGGTGCTGTTGAGGGGGTGCAGCCGACCTTGGGGACGATAAACGGCTGGCATAGTAACGTCAAGGGTTTCGGCTTCTAGTTGCGCTTGGATTTGCGCGACTTGCAGGGACGATCGCTTTTGCTCTAAGTTTTCTTGGAGAATTTCTTTGACAACATTCGCTAAAGCACCAATCCGGGGTCGGTCTTCTGGTGTTAGCTTACCCATACCCCGCAAAACTCCAGACAGCTGTCCCTTCTTGCCCAGGTAGCTGACACGCAACTGTTCTAATTGCTCCAGGCTATCAGCGATCGCGATCGCTTTGGTCGCTTCTTCTCGTAGTGCGGCTAATTGGGTCTCAAGCTCGTTGAGCGGAGTGGTCATGCTAGGTAATCAGAGGAGAGTTTTTAGTTTTTTTTGAAACGCAGTTGAGCGCGTTTTAAATACCGATTATCTTTACCAGTTTACCTTCAACTGAACTTTGCTCTGGTTCAATAACTGCCGTAAAGAAAGCCTCCCATCGTCAAGCTAAGATCAAACAACGACTTTCAGCTTTGCCGCTACACAACTGCATGAAATTGCTAATCAGCAACGACGACGGTATCTTTGCACTAGGGATTCGCACCCTCGCCAACACGCTTGCCGAAGCTGGTCACGATGTCACCGTTGTTTGTCCCGACCGAGAGCGCTCGGCGACGGGACACGGTTTGACTCTCCACGACCCCATTCGTGCCGAGGTTGTTGAAACGATTTTTCACCCCCAAGTCACTGCCTGGTCTTGCTCAGGAACTCCCTCAGACTGCGTGAAGCTGGCTCTAGGAGCATTAATCGACCGCCCACCAGATTTAGTTCTTTCTGGCATTAACCACGGCTCTAACCTGGGGACTGATGTTCTCTACTCTGGCACGGTTTCAGCGGCTATGGAAGGCGCGATCGAAGGAATTCCCAGCATTGCTTTCAGCCTTGCTAGCCATACCTCCAAAGAGTTTCAATCTGCCGCGATGTTTGCCAAAACCCTGATTACTCAACTTTCCAAGCAGCCGCTACCAGAAGCGATGTTACTTAATGTCAACGTACCACCCGTAAAGCCGGAAGAAATTGCTGGTGTCACGATTACCCGTCAAGGAATTCGTCGCTATATTGATACGTTTGACAAACGAGTCGATCCACGGGGTAAAACGTATTATTGGTTAGCCGGAGAAGTCCTTCAGGATGTCGAACAACCAGCCCATCTCCACCTTCCCTATGATGTCCCTACAGATGTTCAGGCGATTCGTGACAAATACATTACCGTAACGCCACTGCAATATAACCTCACCGATACAGCAGGAGTCTACAGTTTACAGAAACTTGGAATTGGGAATGGGGAATTGGGAATGGGCAATCGGCAATAGTCAGTTGCCTTCTTTCTTAACTACCACCGCCTCGATAGTAAAGCTCAAGAAACCGAAAAAACTGCTCGCATAGTTCTGGGTCTCTTGCTCCTGCCTGCATTTCTTTGGTAATTTCTTCAACAGCCTGCATCCAGTAGGGGCGCTCACTTGGCGGTTCGTTGCTTCTGCGATGTAGCCGCTTGCTGATAATCGCATCCGCTATATTTACCAACTGGAAAACCTGAACAATAAACGGTATTTTTTCACCGCGCAAGCCATCCGGATAACCCGTACCATTGAGGCGTTCTTGATGAGCGCGGACTAAGGGGGCAAACTCCTGGAGAACTGAAAGCTGATTGCAAATAGACTCTGAAACTTCTGGGTATTCTCGAATCTTCGTCCACTCGTGCTCAGTTAAAGAACTCGGCTTGAGCAGGATCGAGTCGGGAATGCCAATTTTCCCCAAGCCGTGACAGTAGCTCAAGAAGATTAGCTGGCGCATTTGTTCTTGATCTAATTTCAGCCAGCGGGCTAGGTTCAGGCACATTGTCCGCAGACGATAGCACCGTAAACCTGCCTGGAGGTTCCGCGCCAGTTGGATTTGCTCAAGAAAACTTAAAATCTCGGCGTCGCCGGGCTGAAGCATTAAACGTTGAACTTAATCTGTAGAGTTTCCTTTATTCGTAATATAGTCAAAAGCGGTAGCGACTGTCTGTTCGACTATAGGCTAATCAGTCAGAAAAAGCCTTTGACATCAATATTTGACATCAATATATTTACTGAGATGTTCTACTTTTCTCAATAAGCCTTTAGATGGAGCGAGGCTTGCATCCCTACCCCACAATAAAAATTAATGTTCAAGCGATCGCCTGTTCCTAAATAAAGGATATCGGGTTCACCGAGGATTGAGGGCGTAATGAATTAACTGAGCCAGTTTTTGACGCAGAGTTTCTAATCCTAGGCGATCGCTTGCTGAAATGAACACCCCTTGAGGAAATTCTTCTTGAGCTAGCACCAAGGTATCGCTATCTACTTGGTCAATCTTGTTAAACGCCACCAGTATCGGTCCCGGTGTGACAGGCATATCCGCCAGAATAGTCATTACAGAACGAATATGATTTTGCCATGCTGAATGAGATAAATCTACAACATGAAGCAATGCATCGGCTTCGGTGACTTCTTCTAAGGTGGCACGGAAGGAGTCCACAAGCGGCGGGGGCAGTTCGTGGATAAATCCCACAGTATCAGTCAGGAGAATTGAGGTAGTGTCCCCTGTCACGGCGTCAACAATGGGTAGCCGTCGCGTAGTCGGGTCAAGGGTGGCAAACAGTTGGTCAGCCGTATAAACCTCGGCATTGGTCAGGGTATTTAACAGAGTAGATTTCCCAGCATTGGTATAACCCACTACTGCAACCGAAGGCACTTCATATTGCTGACGCCGCTGCCGCATTCGGGAGCGATGGGCTTGTAACTGGTTCACTTCCTGCTGTAAGCGAGTAATGCGACGCTGGATGGCACGGCGCTCAGTTTCCAGTTTGGTTTCACCAGGCCCACGGGTGCCAATACCACCGCCCAATCGTGACATTGCCTGACCTCGCCCTGTCAGTCGGGGTAGCATATATTCCAGTTGAGCCAGTTCCACTTGTAATTTACCCGCGCGGGATTGGGCGCGTTGGGCGAAAATATCGAGAATGACTTCGGTACGGTCTACGACTCGGACGCCAGTTTCGGATTCCAGGTTGCGGATTTGTGCAGGTGAAAGATCGCGGTCAAATACCACGAGATTAGCGCCCAGAGTTTGTACGATCAAAGCAATTTCCTGGACTTTACCCGCACCGACCACAGTTTGGGGATGGGGACGCGATCGCTTTTGTTGCATCGTCTGCAACACCTCTCCACCCGCCGTTTCCACCAACCGGGCGATTTCTGCTAAACCGTCTTCAAATCGCTCTTTGGTGATGTCATCGGTCATCAACCCAACAATCAGCACCCGATCTTGGTCGGCATCGACTTGTTGAGCAACAAATTCTCGTTGAAACTCAGCCTCTAATCCTTCTACTAAATCCAGGAAATCTTGCTTGGTGAGGATATCCAAGCTCAGGGGTGGCGACACGCTCCAGCTCATTTCAAAGCCAGAAGTCCGATAATTGTCGTTAAGATTTTGCAACCCTTGCTCGACGGCAGGGATTAAGTGAGCTAAGTAGGTTTCTTTGACATAACCTGTCGCGCCACCGCCGCGCCGTTCAAATCCTGATTGTGTAACATTTAGCACCACCAACGCATCAAGTCGCTGAATTGCCATTGCGGTTAAGGCAGCTTCTTTCGGTGTTTCTGACTTAAGCTGGGTAGCAAGGCAGCGAATGCCAGACAATCGTTCCGCACCGTAGCGGGGTAATTCTTGGGGTGGAATTTTCGTCTGTGTAGGCGTGCCAACACCCACCCGAATCACCTGTCCTCGGCGATTGATGTAGGTAGACAACGGCTGTTTAATCTCGCTGCTAATCGCTGCCAGTCGCTGGGCAAACTCTGGCGTTGTGATGCGATCGCCTGGTAGCCGTTGATGATACAGTCGTTGCAGCTGCTTAAGCTGGCTGGGCTTAAGACCCTGAAGATTGCCGTAGATAGTCTCGATAGGTTCTCTTAACCTCAAACTTGATGAGATCTATTTTACAAAGTCGTAGGCGAAATCTGTGGATTGGGTAAGCAAGCTATCGCTCTAATTCTTGTCTTGAAAGCCCTCTGAGCGAAGCGGGGCGTAGCCCGTGCGGTCAGTGTTTTTTGTTGGCACTCCGGTTAGCGTTAGCGCACAAGCCCCAAGAAAAAGCCAGAACTGGGGGCTTTCTTTACCAAGCTCTGGCTCTACAATTTCTATGTTGTCTTTCAGATATTCCCAAATTAAGGGAACAATTAGAAGCCGATCGTACCAGTTAGAAAATTGTCCACTTTCAAACTCCGGTATTCTCCAAGGATTTGAGGAAATTTACCCAAACTGATGGTCGTTTGAGCGAGTTGCATAGTACGTGCCGCAACAATAAAACAACTTCTTAACCTAGAAGTATAAACAGTTGGACTTGAAAAAATGCATTTACTTCTAGGCTGTATCGCTTTTGGCTCTTTTGGGATTATTGCTGTTATTGCTGAAGGAAATCCTTCTTCTCAAAAGACGCTCAAGAGAAACAAACGACTCAGTCGCCGTCGCGGATAAGCTTTCTCAAGCCAACTTGAAACACTTACACTTATCTGATGTAGAAAAATGAATGACGATAAAAATGGTGATTTATTCCCTGTGCGCCAGTTAAAGGGTAAATCACTTCCACTCACTCAAAAAGAAATCACGCTGTTGCAGGTTGCGCAGAGATCTGGTGTATCCCTTGAAGCCACAGCCAAACTGATATTAGTGTTGAGAGCTAGAAAAAAAGCAGCTAACGTTAAAAAGAATCAAGATGCAGCCACTCCTAGGGTTTCCTAGAGCGTTCCTAAGCCATACCATTAGTGTTTGCCTTGGCTTGCGCTCCTTGGCAAGATGTGACAGCAGCCAAGCAAGTTCTGTTACGAGTTACCAATCAACAGCGGAAGCGTATTGCACTTCACCTATAATAGTTAACTGCAAAATTAGGTTTTTTTTCCGTTTGAGGACATAGCAGCAGATACGACGATATAAGGAGAGAAGAAAAATCAATCAAGAGGAGACAACCTTATGTCCATACCAGGCAAATTGGAACTCACTATTAAAATCAACGAATTTCCCGCTGATGTGCAGACTGTTGAGAACGGTTGGAAGCAGTTTGAGCTTGACTGTGATGGAAGACTTATTTCGGTGAAGGTTAAACCGAAAGTATTTAAGAAGCTGGAACAGGCACAAGAAAATTACCCGATGTGGGTAGCAGCGATCGCTGGCAAAATGGGAGAGGCTACGGAACAAGGCTTTGTGCTCAATGAGCCAAATATCCAAGTCTTCGAGCGCAAACCCAAAGAACCGAAGGAACCCGAAGCAGCGGTAGCAACCTAGGGTAGACTTGCGAGTTCGGGTTTTCCTACTAACCGTTGCTTAACAGTATCGACTAGCTCTTGAGGGCAGCAAAGCTCAGATACACCAGCATCAACACTGGCTTGCTGCCCCAAGAAAAATCACAGGCTTCAAAATGTGAAGAGATTTAAAGGAAAGGCGATCGCATTTCCAGAGAGTGTCGCTGTAGCAAAGCTTAAACACAGCATAAGCATCACCTAACCTTGAGCCGGGAAAATGCTGGGTAGTGGCTAGACATCTTATTCCATTACCTCAAACATCAGAGAACTCCAGTATTGACCAATCTGGGGTTCTTTTTTCCTGACTGCTACAACCTGTCATTTCGGATCTTGAATTGAACCCATAAATAGAATTGTTCCGGTTTGATTATCCCGAATTGCACAGAAGAAGGGACGGTCAACAATCATCTGGAAGGGTTGCTCTTGTGGCATACGGGCAGAGGTGAGAGTCATGCCTACGGACGTTGAAGCAGCAGCTTCTGTGCCGGCTTCGTTCACTTCTACAAAGGTTTTGTGCTTGACTTCATTGATGGCGAGGGAGGCAGAACTCATATTAGAAAAGTTGGCTCTGCTACTATCAAAAGCTGCCTCCATACCTAGTGCTTTTAAAGCATTATTCAGTTGAATATCGTAGTCAAATTTGAATCGCGGCACCTGAACTGAACCCTGCCGCCTATAAAATTGGTTTGTCCATTGC
>JALYGX010000071.1 GCA_030776905.1 Cyanobacteriota bacterium
AACAGGGTAATAAAGCAACCATGACAATCTTATTTCGCCACATCAAACCCGCTCAAAAGTTCCGCATCACCAAGCGTTAGATTGCGAGATTCCTAAAAATTCCCGAATCACTAATAGTAAAAGTCGAATCTTGGAGCTATGTTCTATTTATCCATCGCAAAGACAAAGGAGGACAATTCATTAGCTTCCGTCAGATAGAACAGTGGAAAAATGCCATTGCTTGTCAGCTACAGAAATGTACCACAATAGAACAACTAGAACACTTGTGGAATGCAATTACATTTGACCACGCAAAGCACAACAAACAATATGCAGATTCTATCCTCCCATTCCTGGAAAAAATCTGGTTGAAATGTCAAGCAGCTATGCCCAAAGAGTTACGAAGTCATGAACCTTTTCGTCTAGCTAACGCTGCGCTGCCTCCCGATAACCCTAACGGGATGCTTCGCTATCGCCATATTTAATCAAATGCTCTAAGCTTTATCCAGCTAGCGCTGCGCTGCCTCCCGATCGCCATATTTAATCAAAAGCGCGATCGCTATACTCACAGCCGTAATCAACACCATACTCAACGCTGAACCAAATCCCCAGTTCTGAGTCGCCCCCAAAAACTGGTTATAAATCAAACGTGCCCCCGTCATACTCGACGCCCCACCCAGCAATTCTGGATCGACGAAATCCCCTAACCCACTAATAAACACCAACAAGGAACCCGCCGCAATTCCCTGGAACGATTGAGGCACTGTCACTTTCCAGAAGGTTTGAATGGGAGTTGCCCCCAAATCTGCTGAAGCTTCCAGCAAACGCTTGTCCAACTTCTCCAAAGAAGCGTAGAGAATTAAGACCATGTAAGGTAGATAACTGTAAGCCATACCAACCAACACTGCCGGAGAGCGATTCAATATCTCCAAAGCAGGTAGTCCAATACTAGTAAGCACCGTATTCATCACCCCTGTGGGTCGCAAAATCGTAATCCAGGCATACGATCGCAAAAGTGAGGAAGTCCACAACGGCAAGATAAACCCCAATAGCAGTAAATTTTGCCAGCGCTTTGGTGCCATCTGAGCAATCCAGTAAGCAACGGGGAATCCCAACAGTAGGGAAATCACCGTAGTACCGATCGCAAAGAAAAGCGATCGCCCCATCACCTGGATGTTAATCGGTTCAAATACCCGAAGATAGTTGCTAATACCCGAAGGAATCACAACATCCCCTGGTTTAATATTCGGCACCAAACTCAGCTCAAAAATCACCAGGGTAGGCAGCACCAACAATAAAGCTAACCAAATCCCAGCAGGTCCTAACAACGTCAGTGGTTCCACCCACTGCCATTGTGATCGTTTCTTCTCGTTTAAAACCAGGGGTTCACCAATACCATCGCTGGCACTGGGATTGGGAAGGGAGGGAGGCGTGAGGTTAGTAGACACAGGTAGTTCGCAACGTAGAGGCTAAGGACTAGACAATTAGGAATTTAACTGAGTAATTTTTTAGTTTTGCATTTTTTATGTCTATTTAATTTTTCCCCAGTCCCTCACTAAGCACTCGTTAGTTGAGTCCAGTAGCGATCATAAGCGGTGCTAAGATTTCCCACGGGTGAAA
Source organism: Cyanobacteriota bacterium (assembly GCA_030776905.1). Taxonomy (GTDB): domain Bacteria; phylum Cyanobacteriota; class Cyanobacteriia; order Cyanobacteriales; family Coleofasciculaceae; genus CADCTM01. Next base: position 1,600 of record JALYGX010000071.1, read on the forward strand.
TACCTTCACAAAGTTCTAGCAGCGACTCTGGGGGAAATAGACTTTGATTGTTTTGGATTTCAGGAGATAACTGATTAAAAGCCGCTTTGTTCGCCGTCGCAAAGCTCAATCGTTCGCAAATTTGTCCGGCAACATCAGGCTGTAACATGAAGTTAATCCAAGCATAGGCTCCTTCAGGATTGGGAGCGGTTTTGGGAATAGCGATCGTATCTATCCACAAAGACGAACCACTTTTCGGCAGTACATACTGCAAATCCTCATTTTCTTTCATAACTTCATTGGCGTCGGAGGAATAGCACATCGCTATCAGCAAATCCCCACTCAAAACTTGATCTCGCCAAGTATCTGTCGTAAACGAGGCAATGCTGGGCTTTAACTCCCTCAACTTTTCATACGCCTCTTTAATTTCCTGGGGATCAGTTGAGTTGTACGAGTACCCCAACATTCTCAACGTTGCCCCCATGACTTCCCGGATATCATTGAGCAACGACATTCGCTTGGAGAGTTGCTGCTGATGTTCCCAAAGGTAACTCCAATCCTCCGGCGCTTCTTTTAATTTCCGGCTGTTGTAAATCAAACCCGTCGTCCCCCAACTCATGGGTAAACTATGTTGGTTGCTTGGGTCGTATTCGGGATTGAGGAACCGAGGAAACAGACGATCCACTCCTGTAACACGCGAGAAGTCGAGTTGAGTCAACATTCCCAACTCCACCATTTTCTGCACCATATATTCAGAGGGGTAGATGAGGCTGTAAGCGCTACCGCCTGCTGCCTGAAGTCGGGCAAGCATCGCTTCATTGGCATCAAATACATCGGCTACTGCCCTAATCCCTGTTTCTTTGGTAAAGCGGTTTAGCAAATCCTCGTCTGTGTAGCCATATTGGGTGTAGATGTACAACTCATCTGTTGCCCCCTGACTGGCTTGCGATCGCTCTGCACCCAGTATCCAGCCACACCCCGATAGCGCCATACTGCTAAGTGTGGCTGAGGCAGCTACCTTTAAGAACTGGCGTCTTGTTGGGCGTCTTGGAGAAGTCTGTTCGCCCAAATGCGATACTTTGGCAATGCCCTGAGTTGCACCGGAATTGGATAGGTAAGAAGATGCGCTCTTGGTAGACACAGGTGGTTCTAGAGGAGAGGGTAGGAAATTTAAAGATGCAACGTCTCTCGCCTTGTATTTTTAATCATAAAGCTCCTCCGTGACGTTCTCTCCCGTTAAGCTGGCGCTATAACGGGAGCTTCTAATTCAGAATAGAGATAGCTGCAAGCCATCCCAGTCTGAAAAAGCTTCGCGCTTCACGGGCTGGGTATCCCCTAAGCCTCCACGCGCAGCGCCAGATGCTCCACTTGGGGAGACCCCAAGACCGCACTGGCTTGACAAGATGAGTCCCACCTCATTTAAGGCTCGGTCTAATATGTTCCGAGCAGCATTTTCGTCTCTATCCATCTCCAGTCCGCATTTATGGCATTCGTGCAGGCGAATAGATAGAGTTTTCGGCACTTTTACTCCACAACTTGAGCAATTTTGAGATGTTCCATAAGGATTTACTTTTACGACTCGGACACCGCATTTGACTGCCACTGCGTCCAAGATAGTAATGAACCGTCCCCAGGCTGCATCCAAAACTGATTTGCTCAACCTTGTTCGAGCAAGCCCAATGATATTTAAATCTTCCACCGCAATCAAGTCATACTTTTTGACAAGATTGTGAGCGGTGTTGTAGTGGAAGTTTCCCCTGATTCTTCCAATTCGTTGATGGATTCTGGCTATCTTATTTTTCTGTTTGTTAGCACGGCTTGAGCCTTTTTCTTTTCTAGCCAATCGGCGTTGCTGACGAGCTAAGTGAGACTGAGTTTTGCGGTAGGTTTGCTGGATGAGAACTGTCTCACCAAAAGAAGTAGTGAGA
>JALYGX010000072.1 GCA_030776905.1 Cyanobacteriota bacterium
GTCCGGTTGTGGCGGCACGTTCTGGAGGTATTCCTGATATCGTCACCGATGGCGTGAATGGCTACCTATTTGACCCAGCTGATGAACAAGGAGCGATCGCGGCAACTGTACGCCTCTTACAACAGCAAGAAGAACGGGAAACCCTGCGTCAAAACGCTAGAGTTGAAGCCGAACGCTGGGGCTGGGCGGCTGCTACACGCCAGCTACAAAATTACTACAGAACCATCGTTTTATCCCACTCGATGTCCTCAGCCGCATAAAAACTTAGCTGCGGCGCATTTAATACGGATCTAATTCTCGCCTTGAGCAGTTGGAGAAAGATAAGCAAGAGTTACAGAAATTGGTTAACTGACATCTTGCACCCACGTCAATAACGGTAGGGTGGGCACGGCTAGGGCAACGGCAGAAGTAGGGTTTCAATTTTGTTCAGAGCAGTGCCTACCTTACTTGCAAAAGCCTTGTTTAAAATCGTGCAAGATGTGAGTTAACAGACATAACCTGACCCAGCTTGCTAATCGTTGCTACTTTGATAACTCTCTCCCACAAGAATGGCAACGATTGAGTTGTCAAGGAAACCCTTGGTCGAGCTAGGGATTCCAAAATCCATATCACAGCTTTGCTAGTAAGGGTTCAGGCGATCGCTTAGGGAGAACTTCGCAATAACAGCGATTTGAACCCCTGGCAGACTATCAGCTAAGGTATAAATCTGACTCCTAAAAATAATTTGACTAATGAGAAGGGTTACAAAAAATCTCTCTTCTACTCAGCACCTAACACAGGCTATGCGCCCTTGAGCTAAGAGTACTCAGCACTCAGCACTCAGCACTTTCAAGCTAGAGGCTTGAGGAAAAAACGTGTTCTCGATTGGCAAAAAAACTCCTCACCTTTAGCCCCAGTTCCTACTCTCCATTCCTCAACTTTCTAGATTTCCATGAAATAATAAAGTAAAGCCTGATTCACCTAGGGGTGAGTCAAAGCATTTATAAATAGGTCTTCTATTTTTGCTGAGGTTCCAGTTTATCACTGTATTGTTATCTAGTTTCGGTGAGAAAAGGTCTCGCTTTTTCAACACTCCCGTGCATCTTACGATTTCCATTACTCTGCCTTCGTTTACCATAAACAACTCCCTAGATGAGATGTTGCTAGATTGGCAGCAGCCTACTTAATCCTCAATCTGGCGCTGAGATATCAAACTCGTTAGCTGTAGTTATTGGGTAAGCTAGGTACTTTAACCCTCAGAGGCTCTTGAACTTGAAACTTGCCGAAGCTTTCTCAATTACTCATCTACTTAGGTTCGAGTGCACTCATGCTCATCTACACGCCGGATCACACGATAGCTGTTGAACAGTCATTACTATGACACTTTCCAACACGGGTAGCGTTCTGGCTACACTAACTCAGTTAACCCAACTTAATCGGACAAGCGTCTTGACTCACCGAGTTAAAGACTTATCTGTGCCGGAATTCATCTGCTTGTTGGACTTCATCACTGCGGAGTTTCAGCAATTCTTAAGGGCGATCGAGATGATCAATAACGAAGCCCTAGAGACCATGCTAGAGCAGGTGATGGATGCCTTTACCCTAAAGATTGGTCAAATCCTGCAAGCTGATCGCACGATCATTTTTCTGGTGGATGCTGATAAAGGTCAACTCTGGGCGAAAATTCCCCAAGGCGAAGCCAACAAGAGCGTAGAACTGCGGATTCCTCTCAATATTGGTCTTGCCGGTCATGTCGCTACAACGGGTGAGTCTCTAAATATCCCAGACGCCTACAACCACCCCTTATTTAACAAAGAAGTTGACGAACGGCCTGGTTACCATACTGACACCCTCTTGTGTATGCCTATTTTTAGCAGTAACAAGCAGGTCGTGGCGGTGGTGCAGCTGTTGAACAAAGCTGAGGGTGTGCCGTTCGATGACGAAGACGTACAGCGTTTTAAAGACTTTGCCGCCTCGATCGGTATTATTCTTGAAACCTGCCAATCTTTCTACATTGCAGCTCGCAACCAACGGGGAGCAGCTGCCCTTTTGAAAGCGACTGCCTCTCTCGGTCAAAGCTTGGATTTAGAAGCAACACTCCATCTAGTGATGGATCAGGCTCGTGAGTTAATGCAGGCAGACCGCAGTACTCTCTTTATGCTCAGTAAAGAAACGGGTGAACTTTGGAGCAAGGTTGCCAAGGTAGATGGGGAAACGATGGTTGAAATCCGCATCCCTGCAAATCGAGGCATTGCCGGATATGTTGCCTCAACGGGTCAACCCCTGAACATTCCCGATGCCTACAAAGACCCCCGCTTCGATCCCAGCACTGACAAACGAACGGGTTATGTGACCCGCAACATCCTCTGTATGCCAGTATTTAACTCAGGGGGCGATCTGATTGGCGTTACTCAGCTAATTAATAAGAATCAAGGCAGCTTCACCAGTTCCGATGAAGAATTTATGCGGGCGTTTAATATTCAAGCAGGAATTGCCTTGGAGAACGCCAAACTATTTGAAAATGTTCTCATTGAAAAGCAATATCAGAAAGACATTTTGCAAAGTCTCTCAGATGCTGTGATTTCTACAGATATGCAGGGGCGAATTGTCACCATCAACGATGCCGCTCTAGCGTTGTTAGGTTGTCCACTCCAGCAACTCGACACGAGAAATCGGCACTTGTGGGAGTTCAAACTTATGGGTCGCTACGTCTGGGAGGTAGTGCCTATCGATCATCTGCAAGTACGTTTACAGGACAGCCTAACCACTGGACTCAAGCATTATGTACCAGAGCAAAGCTTAACAGTGGGTCTGTTTGAGCGCCATATAAACTCAACCCTCAACAGCCATTTGGCAAGTCTCAATGGCAATGCTGGAAGTCGGGAAGTGGGAACTAACGGTAAGGAAGATTGTGCTAATCCTCCCTCCACAGATGAGGGTATTATCTACATCCTGGCAATTCCAAAAAATAATGACCCAGATGTTTATATTCCTTGGAATGAAGCTCTTTGGGATTCACATGCCTCAGCTTACCTCTCCAAGCAGCAAGTCCAGCCCATTGAACGCAGTATTAACTTAACAGTTAACCCCCTGACTAATCCCGAAGGAACTGTACGGGGTGGTTTAGTCGTATTAGAAGATATTAGCCGCGAAAAGCGGATGAAAACCGCCATGTATCGCTACATGACGCCAGGAGTTGCCGAGCAAGTAATGGCAAGGGGTGAAGATGCGCTGATGGTGGGGGAGCGCAAGGACGTAACAATCTTATTTTCTGATATCCGGGGTTACACGACGCTGACGGAAAATCTGGGAGCCTCAGAGGTGGTATCGCTGCTGAACCAGTATTTTGAGACGATGGTGGAGGCAGTCTTCAACCACGAAGGTACTCTAGACAAATTTATTGGCGATGCTCTGATGGCAGTGTTTGGGGCACCCCTACCCTTAACCGAGAATCATGCCTGGATGGCTGTCAAGTCGGCGCTGGATATGCGCTGGCGCTTGGCAGCATTTAACGAGCAACGCATCCTTGACAACCATCCTCTAATTTATATTGGCATTGGGATCAGTTCGGGAGAAGTCGTTTCCGGCAATATTGGTTCCAAAAAACGGATGGATTACACCGTGATTGGGGATGGAGTTAATCTAAGCGCTCGCTTGGAAAGCGCGACAAAAGACTATGGCTGCGATATTATCTTGAGCGAGTCTACCTATAACTTGTGCCGCGATCGCATTTGGGTTCGCGAGTTAGACAGAATTCGACCTAAAGGCAAAAGCCAACCCGTCAGTATTTACGAGTTGATTGGCGAAATTGATATCCCCCTCAATGATGCCACGAGAAGGCTTTTGGATTGCTACGAAGCAGGGCGTCATGCCTACATCAACAGAGACTTCCGCAAAGCACTGACCTACTTTTATGATGCTTATCAAATCAAACCAAGTGACCAAGCGGTCCTTGCTCACCTAGAACGCTCGAAAAACTATCTAGAAAATCCACCTCCAGAGGCCTGGGATGGCGTTCACACGATGACAACGAAGTAGGGAATCGGGAAGAAGACAAGAGACATACGCAGAAAAAATCTTCCTTATTTTCCCCTACTCCCTACTCGCTCTCTTCTTGTCCTTCCTCACTTTGAAAGGGATTCTGACCAATCGCGAGTTCTTTTTTACTGCGTTTTAACTGTTTCCAGAGGTTTTTGATTTGGGTGTAAGCCTCTTCTGGAGGAAGCTTTCCGGCAGTTTCCAGGTTGCAGATGTAGTTTACCTGTTGAGCAAACTCCTGTAGATTAGCGTTAAAAACTAGATTCTCTGGCTTGACTTTACCGTAATAGCGGCTGCGCGGATATAGAAAATCAGATCGATCTACCATAGCTACCTCCTATAAAAATTCACGGCTTGACAAAAAACTAGACAAGTTACCTATTTATTTTTCCAAAGCGATTTTCTGAGCTTTCAAGGATTTCAGAAAGTTCGATAAGCCTCCTATGCTTCTGATGCCTATATTAGTTACTGTTTATATATTTCCCGTCGAGAGCTACTGAAGTAACAGAGCTTTTATATTTCCTGACCGTGAAGACCAGCTCAAGTGTAAGCGATCGCTATCATTAAAACTCAGCTTGTCAGTCGTTCAATATTTGAGCAGCTTTTGACAGAGTGACAACCTCGTCAGGACAGGACTTTTGAGCAACTATGGCAAATCTTACGCACTTGGCAGTGATGAACGGTACGTCACACATACCTATGCTGTCTATCCCTGCTTGATTAATAACAATATTAGCTTTATATCTTTAGATAGATGCGGGCTTTGTCTGATTTTTCAAAAGTCTAAGAAAGCTGAATCAGAGCACGTTAGTCTAGTTCCGGTGCTTAAATCATTCCATCATTCAGCAAGGCTGGGTTTAGGTGAAGTAATCACCCGTTCTCTACCGAGTGTGACCATCCGATGCTTTAATTTTGACCAAGAAGGGGCTTGGGAGTAGGGGGTGAGACTTGTTGGTTGTTTGCCCCTAAGCTCTAGCCCCTTTGAAGTTCTTTGTTTTACGGCTGATTTTCCCAATCCAATCATTTCACGGAACAAATACTGCTTATGTCTGCCCACCAAAAACTCTACGAAGGCAAAGCGAAGATTCTTTATAGTACCGATGACCCAGAGATTCTGCTGACCCACTTCAAAGATGATGCTACAGCCTTCAATGCTCAAAAGCGGGGTCAGATTACTGGGAAGGGTGAGATGAACTGTGCGATCGCTACTCAGTTATTCAAGTTACTAGAAGCGGAAGGCATTGCCACACACTTCATTGACCGACCAGCCCCTAACCAAATGTTAGTAAGAAATGTAAGGATTTTGCCTGTGGAGGTGGTAGTCAGGAACATTGCCGCAGGAAGTCTGTGTCAACAAACTGGGTTACCTGTGGGGAAGGTACTGCCGACGCCACTGGTGGAATTTTATTTCAAGAACGACGCCTTGGGAGACCCGTTGTTAACACGCGATCGCTTATTACTCCTAGAACTGGCAACGCCCGAACAGCTAGACCAGCTAATCGACCAAGCTTTGCAAATTAACAACATTCTCACAGCTTTTTTCAATCGGTGTGGCATTACCTTGGTAGACTTCAAGCTGGAGTTTGGTGTGACTCCCAGCCAACAATTGCTCTTGGCGGATGAAATCAGCCCCGATACCTGCCGCCTTTGGAACCAAGGCGAGACAGACCCCGACCGACGAGTAATGGACAAAGACCGATTTCGTCGCGATTTGGGAAATGTCGAAGACGCCTATCAGCAAGTTCTAGAGCGAGTTCTGGCAACACTGTAGCGACAAAGGAGTTGTTAGTTTTAATGATTTGCGACAGGCTTATTAGCAAAACTAGCAACAGACAATGGACAATGGACAACAAATCAAAAGCCGATAGTGAAGCGAGACGCTAAATGCGTCTTTCGCTGCCCCCTGCATAAACGTGGTGTGTGGAAGTGTCAAAAGACCTCAAAGAAATGCGCTTATCTCCCTTGCTAGCAGCCTTACTTGCTGCATCAGCCACCGTTGGTTTCTCTAAACCAATCAGTGGGCAAACGACTAGCCCATCTCCTCTTACGAAAGAACCTACAGAACCAGCCAACAGCACTGGTGTCCGCTCTATCTCCCAACCAGTGTATGTTAACCAAGATACGGTTCCCGTAGATGTGGAGTCTGCCCAGTTAACTAAAGTCAAACCCGCGACGGCAGGTAAGCTGGTAGTCCAGACAACTCCATTGTCAGAAATCTTTACGACTAACCCAATTACGGCACAAGCACCGAACCCATCTCCATCTCCATCTCCATCTCCATCTCCATCTCCATCTCCAACTCCAACTCCA
>JALYGX010000073.1 GCA_030776905.1 Cyanobacteriota bacterium
CTCCTGCTTTGACCAAGTCAGGAAACGCGACTCCCAACTGAAACGCTTGTGCATTAACATCGCCCTTGGGTCGGGTTGGATCGACTGGAGTTAAATGGGTACTGCCATGACTATACCGCCCGAAAACGCCAAAGCCGGAGGCGACTCGCCAATCGAAGTTAAAGTTAAACGTATCAGCCGTGGCACTACGGAGTGAGCCACCAAAACCATCATCAGCCAAGCCATAAATGGGTTCACCAATCGCTCCCCCGATTTGTCCGAAAATTTGCTTGATATTGGAACGATTGTAGAGAAACCGCAAGTTAATCTTGTCAGTGGGGGAGAACGTTACCTCTGCGGTGAGGGTGTTAGTGCCATTGAATAAGCCTTGACTGGGGTTGGACGCCGAGTTGAACAGAGGACTGGGGAGAAATTCATCACTTTCACCCAGATAGCCAACACGGAACTTAAACTGCTTATTGATATCCCACAGGACAACGGCTCCTGAGCCACGGTCAATCGTGTTTAGCAGGGTACTGCCGTTCGAGTTGAAGCTACTTGTACCTGTCAGGAAGAAGTTGTAGGCATTGTTGTCAAAGTAGCGATACCAGTTGACACGAGGACCAACCACTGCCTGAAGGTTGTTGGTAACTGGGAATTGGTAGAATAAATCCCGAATGACAACGTCATTAGACCCAGTCAGCGTTCCACCCGTCTGGTCGAGAAACGGTACGCCAAACGTGTTGTATAGACCCGCCGAGGCAAAAACATTGGTAGGTGAGTTGCCGTTGCCGACAGCCAACTGAGTGACTAGGCTGTCTTTACCAGTAAAGGATGTATTGAAGGACAGCCATACTAGGTTACTGAGCGTGATGTTAGGGTCTTTTGTTACCCTCTGAACAATCGGTTGATTAGTAATTGGATCTCGCCCAGCTTGTCGAAGTGCCAGATCGTTAAAAAGACCATTGAGATTTGTTGTCTCTACTTTGACATCACCGCTAGCAAAGGCTCCAGTTCCGTTAAACCAGGCTAGACCATTGAGCTTGGTAGTTGTAGAGAACTGATGCTCTTCCAGAAAGGCAGTACGCCCTTCCAATTTATCCACCCGTCCACCTAAAGCCGTCAGTTCCGGTCTAAATTCCTGAACGAGTCGTTGCAACGTTTCCAAGTCTTGGCGAGTTGCCAACCCTTGCGTACCACTGGTAATCAGACGCTCGATCTGTTGAAGACAAGCATTTAAACCCGCCGCGAATTCGTAACGGCTAGTCGCTCTGTTGCCGCGAAACGTACCGTCTGGATAGCCCGCAATACAGCCGTAGCGTTCAACAAGCGATCGCAACGCTTCATAAGCCCAGTCTCCAGGAGAGACATCTCGCAGTTGCGATACGTTGGTCACTTGTGACATTGGATCATTGGCATCGCTATCTTGGCTAAGTTCAGTCGCCAAAGTGACATCACCCAGCGTCGGGGGTTCGGCAGATGTCTCAACAGGAGTTGTCTGCACTGTTGTGGTTGGAGGTATGGCTACAGGGGTTTGAACTTGATTAGTATCAGTGTTGTTTTGATTGGAGGTAAACTCGGTGAGTGATGTGACATCCTTGTGAATTGGTACTTCAGCCGAGGCTTCGACAGAAGCTGTCTGTTGCACGGAAGCGCTGGTTGTGGTGTTTTGAACTTCATTCGGGGGAAGCGGAACTACCTCAGAAGCGATCGCAGCCAAGGGCAGGCAATTTACTACAGCACTCGAAACTAACAAAGATATGCAAAACTTTGCGGGAGCCGTGACTCCAGCTTTCCAGGTCGTTGCATTTTTCACCATCAATCCTCACACCCATTCTTGACAAGAAGAACATGAGGATGTTAGCAATTACTTCTTTCGGTAGATGTAATCTTGAAGACAGTAATTCATAGCACTTTAACCATGTGTTAACACTTGATGACAGAAGCTAAGGAGCAACTTTTGGATAGCTTCGTCGCCCTTTAAAATGCAGTTGATTGGCTCCTGAGGAACTGCAAGCTACTGACGAAATCCTAAATACAACTAATACCATTAGTCCTCTAAAAGGTGTTCGTGGTATGCTACCGAAATCCATCCGGCTAAATGCCATCCTTCTGTAAATTCCGGCAGACTGCTTAATTTAGTACCAGTATCGCTGCGGGTAAAACTGACTAATAAAGGCTAATAACTACTCAGGTCTTCTATGCTCATCCAGCTTTTGATTATTGGCTTAGTTGCTGGCGTTGCTGGCGGTATGTTTGGCATCGGCGGTGGAGCAATTATGGTTCCAGCAATGGTATTGTTATTGGGCATGGATCAGAAGTTTGCCACTGGGACTTCTGTTGCGGCTCAGGTTTTGCCCATCGGTATCTTGGCAGCTAAAGTTTACTATGACAACGGGAAACTGGATATCAAGTATGCTATCCTCATCGCCGTTGGCTTGGTAATTGGGAATTACTTCGGCGCATTATTTGCTAATCAGCCATTCATCAGCAGTGAGATGATGAAAAAACTCTACGGCATCTTTCTGTTGTTGATTGGGGGTAGATACTTGTTCTTTCGATGACAACGAAGTCAGCAAACAGGGAGGCTTTCCATTTTTAAATAACTATACGCCAGAGACTTTAGCTAAGGTGTAAGAGATAGATACCAAGCTGATTACTACAGCTATGAAACTTCTAATCTTAGAAGTAAAGATACTAGGATATATAAAAGCGATCGCTCTCTCCTTATACCATTTCACTTTTAATCCGCTACACATAGACCCCGCTAACCCCCCTTAGTAAGGGGGGAACAAGAAAAGTATCTGTAGCAAGCATTTAGTGAATTGGTATTAGCAACTAGAGAAAGCAATCGCTTAAACGAACGATAGCAGACAGGCTTGGTGAATTCAATGGTTAGCGTGTGGAGCAACGGTCAAACATTTTTTGGTAAGTTTCCTGAAGTTCAGGGTTGTCCACAACAAGTTCTACCCGCACTTTTGCACAACCGTGATGCTTTTGAAGTGCAATCGCTTCTAAAAGGTTACTGGCAGCTTGAGGAGAGAGAAACTCACCTGTGACAGTAGGGGAGGTATCAGAACTAGAGACTGACTGATGAATGGTATCAGAGCTAGTAACTTCCCCTTGTGCTAAATCAACTTCTGCGAGTTGCTTAGTTTCAAAACCAGGTTGCTCAATATTAATGATTAGTTTTTCGCGGCGGAGCGGTACTTGTACGATTTCAGTTTCGATTTCTTTGCGAACGATAACCTCGCCAACTTTCCACTTGCTGCGGTTAACGACTAATCGTTCTTCTAGCAAACGAACAATTTCTTCTTCCACTACGTGGATTGTGTCGTCTGACTCAGTAACGCTTTGGTTCTCTACATGATCCAGCTTATTGGTTGTCAAAGATTGAGCCATTGGAGTTGGAAAAGGCTCAGAAATTTTTGCCACCTTGTCAGTAGAAACTTGCTCTACAGGCAGATGCTCAACTGCTACCGGTTGTTTAGATTCTGAACCTGCCCTATCAATAATTAATTTCTGGCTTTGAACTGGCACTTCTACAAATCGGGTTTCGATTTGTTTGCGAACTACAACCTCGCCAAGTATCCGTTTGCTGCGGTTCACAAGCACTCGTTCTTCTAGCAAGCGAATAGTTTGCTCTTCTAATACCTCTGGCGATGCATTAGACTCTCTAAAGCCTTCCTTAGGTACTTCGTTAAGGTTTTGTGTCGTAGAGGGTTGAGCCTTAATAGACTGCGTTTCATCAAGAGTTGGCGTTTCACCAAAACTACTTCTACGTTCCTGATTAAGTAACGGTGCTGGAGATTCTCCAGAAAAACTTGTGTTATTAGACGTTTGATATAGAGGTAACTGCTTCAGTTCTGATAGACTAATGTCTACAAAAACGGCTCGGTTTGAAGCGTCAACTTTCTGAATATACTTACTGCTTAATAAAAATACAGGGGAGTCGGCTTGAGAATCCGACTGAGGTTCGACCATCATATACAGACGACGGCTTTTGTCAAGGGCAAAATCCTTGATGCGGCCTAGTATTTGACCTCGTAGATTAACTACTTCAAAGGCATTCAGTTTCTGTTTGAGTTTTTGTAATAAATCATTAATTCGTGCTTTGTTTTGTATAACTTCAGTATTATTAACAACCACTTCTCCCCTCCTGTATTCTCACCAGCTTTTTTAAATAGCAGGTAGAGCCAATTGTGTTAAATGGCTCTACCTACATGGGTTATGAAGGCTTCTTACTAAGCAAGATTACTAGACTGCTTTAGTAACCTTTCTCAACCCTTGGTGCTAAGAGTCTACCGATCTCTTTTGATAACCGGATTACCATCAGTATCAACGTCTAATTCTTCACGACGAAGCGTTTCAGTGGAATTTACAGTGTCTTGAACAACTTCTTTCCGGATGTTGACTTCTTCACGCACAAAGGCTTGCTTCTGGATGTCAGCTGTCTCTTCGTAGATTTCCAGGCGTGCAACTTCTCCTTCATGGAAGTCAGCAGTCCCAGGAGCGACTGCTGTTCCCGTGGTGGGGGTAGTACGCTCAATAATCACCCGTTCTTTCTCGATAGGAACTGAAACCTGTGCCGTTTCGGTTTCAATGTGTTTGCCAACTGCAACTTCCCCGGTCTTCACGCGGTTCTTGGTGGTCAACAAACGCTCTTCATACAGTTTAATTCTTTGATTATTTCCCTCGTTAGCTTGGTAGAGGGCAGCATCGTGGTCGTAGCTGTAGCTATTGTGATCGTAGGCAGGTCGAGCCGCGCTGGCAGCAGTAGCCGTCGTTGGTCTGAATACGTTTCTAATCCGCTCTTCGTAGTGGTAGTCAACAGTCATGGTGTCATCATACTCAGGCATAGTTTCGACTTCTTGTTTGGTCATGCCTGTGACGTAAATGCGGTGCTGATCGTAATCGATTTGCACACTACCCATAGGGACTAAGACTTTCTTCCCAAAAACCCAGAATCCGGTGTCAATTACGAAATACCGGAAGCTACCTTGCTCATCAATGAGAGCATCATAAACAGACCCAATTTTATCGTTTCCTTCAGTGGCATATACGTCATATCCTTTGATATCATCGCCACCAAAAATTTCTTGCTTATAGTTGGGGTAAGCATCAGCAAGCTTTAAAAGAGCCATGCAATATTCTCCTTTGTTTCTTAAATTTGTTTCCTCGAACACTTAGTAGCTTAGTAAATATTTAACGACTCCCTCATCTCACTAATGACAGATAAGTTGAATTTTGTCTTTAGCTGTTTGCAATACCAATGACAGATAAGCTGAATTACAGGTTGATCTGTTTGTAGAGGATGTAGAAAAATTGATAGTTCTAATGAAAACTCAAGGGAGCTTTGCCTTGTCTACCTCTCCAACTCTTAGCCAAAGCCAATATTTAGAAATATTAAGCCTGAAAATATTTTCCTCGCGCATCGACTCAGATATCAAAAAGGCTCATGATGTCTAATCAATCTTGGTTAACCCTGTTGCAGGAGCATCGAGCCATTGCTGTGATTCGAGCTTCTCGGTTATCACTAGGGCGTCAAATGGCTCAGGCGGTGGCGGCGGCGGGGATGCTGTCGATCGAGATTACCTGGAATAGCGATCGCGCTCCCGATCTGATTGGTCAACTACGCAAAGAATTACCGCATTGTACGATTGGCACTGGCACCCTCTTAAATCTGGAACAATTGCGGCAGGCAATTGATGCAGGTGCGCAGTTCCTCTTCACTCCCCACGTCGATCCAGCTTTAATTGCCGCTGCCGTCACTGCCGATGTGCCAATTGTGCCGGGGGCGCTGTCTCCTACGGAAATTGTTACGGCGTGGAGTTCCGGGGCTAGCTGCGTTAAGGTGTTTCCCATTCAGGCTGTGGGTGGGGCAAATTACATCAAAGCGTTACAAGGTCCCCTAGGGCATATCCCCCTGATTCCTACGGGGGGCGTGACGCTGGAAAATGCCAAGGGCTTTCTGATGGCAGGAGCGATCGCCGTTGGTCTTTCTGGAGAGTTGTTTCCCAAATCACTAATTGCTGCTGAAGATTGGAAAGCGATCTCCCAACGGGCAAAAACTCTCACAGACCAGTTGGCAACTGGGTAAACTCATGGAGTATATTGAGCTATAAAATACAAACACCTACTGATGTCATGAGCGATCGAGAGTTGCGGATCTAACTGCCATCAGGGACTTTTACGAGGAGATATCGAGTCCTTGAAACGTATCATTTCTTTTGATTGGTGGCGTCAATCTGGACTATTTTTTGTGGGTGTAGCGCTGAGTGTAACGGCTTTGGGTGTTTGGGTAGCACCTGCTCTTACCACTCCTGGGCGTGACAGCATCGCGAAGAAAATACAGGCGTTGCAAGCTTCACAGGTACGCTGGATTCAAATTAACCTGAAAACCCAACGGCTAGTTGCTTGGGAGGGGAAAAATCCGGTTTATGCGATCGTGATTTCCAGTGGCAAAGACTCCACCCCTACTTACCCTGGCATCTTCAAAATTCAATTGAAGTACGCAACTACACGGATGAAGGGTGCTGGCTATGATATTCCCAATGTTCCTTATGCAATGTACTACGAGGGGAACTATGCCATCCACGGAGCCTTCTGGCATCGCCGCTTTGGGACGCCAGTCAGCCACGGTTGCGTGAATGTGGCAGTGAATCACGCTCGTTGGTTATTTGATTGGGGTTCGGTGGGAACGGCAGTGGTTATCACTCGGTAGTACAGCTTTTCGCAAAACAGCCTGTAATAGGGGTAATCCCTGCTATGGAATCTATAGGAGCCTAGTGTAGGCAGTAAACGTTGTGCGGCTAAAAGGATAAACGGAGCTGCCTATCTGCCCCCCATTCCCCCTTAACTCAACTGAGCAACTACCTGATTCTGCAATAAGGTTTGCTCGGTCAATAAGTCTTCCACATTGATGCGTAGAGAACGTTGAGCATCGACCCAAAACTGGATTTTGACCCGATCGCGTCCTGGACTGCCAGCAGGTGTAAGTTGAGCAACATTTCTTGCCCCCTCACGGTCATTGAGGGGTTGTACGGCGCTTTTCCCACCCCCTAACTGACGAGTAATTAAGCGATCGCCATCGAAGTATACTTCCGTACTCCCCGTTTCTGCCCCCAACTCCCCAACGATTAGCTCAATGCTCGGTTGATTGTCTACCGATGCCCCCAAAACCAGTTCCACTGGGTCACTCATCGGGTAAGCTTGTCCGGCTTTGATAATGGAATGCCAATTGTGGCAGTTGTTGCGTCTATCCCAGTAGCGGATGCCGTAACTGTGGTAGAGGAAATCTTGGATTTCGATGCCTTGACTGAGCTGAAGTGCGCCTTGAGCGATCGCTTCAAAGGGTTTTTCGCAACGAATTTTGCTGGAGTCAAAGTATTGCTTCACCCACTCTCGAACAGCGGGGATTTGCACAGTGCCGCCGACTAGTAAAACTGCATCGATATCTGACACTTCTATCCCAGCACGGCGACTTTGTTGTAATAGTTGTGCCATCCTATCATCTAGTATCTCAAAAAACTGATGTTTTTTCAAGATGCTTTCAAACGTGTCGCGGTCTAATTTGAGTTCGTAGCTCTCAAAGGTTTCATCGTTGAAATAAACTTCCGTTGCCGAGGGCTTTTCCGAGAGTTGAATTTTCAAGCGTTCTGCCAGTCGGGTGGTAAGAGGCGATCGCGTTAAGCCTTGAGTCTCTACAAAGTAATCCACCAACCAGTTATCGATATCCGAACCCCCTAGGTTTTGCCCAGCTTTGGAGAGGACACGGGCAATTTTTGCCTTCTGCCCAGAACTCTCACCGAGTAACTTCTCGCCCCATTTCAGGATGAAACCCATCGGCTTTTTACTGGTTTGAGCGTCCTGATTCAGCCGTACTAGGGATAAATCCAAAGTCCCGCCGCCAAAGTCAATTACCAGCAGCACGTCCCCATCAGCAATCCCATAGCCCAAAGCCGCCGCTGTCGGTTCATCCAACATCCGCACTTGTTCGACAGGCAACCCTTGGCAGACTCCACTCAGCCAATGGCGATAGGCTTCAAAGCTATCCACAGGAACAGTTAGAATCAGCGACTCCATCAAAGCGCGATCGCTTGACTTCCCTCCTTGAG
>JALYGX010000074.1 GCA_030776905.1 Cyanobacteriota bacterium
GCCGAGTACCATCAGCCTAGAGTGTTCTGTCACAGCCTTCAACCCCGATACTCGTTGCTGGCGCACTTTGCCCAATCCCAAACGCTCAAAGTCATCGGCATCTGGGTTGAAGCCTCGCAGCAAGTCAGAAAGTTCTTGCCATTGGTAGCTGGTTATCTCTTCCAGAATGTTGACATCGACGTAGAGGTTCTCGATGTCAACTGGCTGGGAAATGTCCAATAGCTGCATCTTCCCGTACAGCATTTGGATTTTGTTGTGGCAGGCCTGTCTTACTTCTTGCACTAGTGCATCGATATCAAGTTCAGCAATTTCTTGCCAATTCAACCCTAGCTTTTCGCAAATCTGGACGAATATTTTGCTATCAACTCCCTCACCTGCAAAAAACTTGGAAACTGGCTGGCGAGATATTACTAATTCCTTGGCTAACCTCTGATGAGTCAACTGATGAGCAGTCAGAGCGGTTTTTGCTCTTTTGATGCCTTCTGGAGATGCTCTGCGCGACTGCATTGCCATAGCCCAACCCTCATACTTGTACCGATTTTAACTGCATCAAAAAAAAGTCATACTGAACTCATACTAAAGTCATACCTTCTATAACCCTTATTATGACTGCTTTCCAGGGATTTTGATGTCATGATTTAAGGAAGTTGAAGGCTGCATCAATAAATAAACCTACGCAAACTAGCGATTAAAGCTATGAGTTTTTATACTCAAACCCAAAGTACTCTTTTTAAAGCAATAAGTTATATGACTACTGTCTTAATTGTGGAAGATGACCCGATTAATGTTCGCGTGTTTTCTAGAATACTGACCAAGCTAGGAGGTCTAGAAGTCAGACACACAGAGAATGTTGACACAGTAATTAACATGGCTCGGTCTGGCGAAGTCAACATCATTTTGATGGATGTCTGTTTAGCTCACAGTCATTGTAATGGCATCAAAATTACTCAGATGCTCAAAGCCGATCCAAAAACTGTAAGAGTGCCCATCATCCTAGTGACTACATTAAGCGATCGCGAAAACCTCCTCAAGCAAAGCGGCGCAGATGACTATATCTCAAAACCGATAGTCGATCCCCAACAGTTTATAGACCAAGTATTCTCGGTTCTGACTTAACCAATAGCCATTAACCTACAAGAAAGGCATCCCCGATGAATACTAAGTATTTTCCTACTTTGATAGCGATCGCTTTAACTACAGGGTTAAACCATCCTGTAACCTACGCTCAAACCTCCCAATCCTTACTGACATTCAGGTTCAGTAATGTTCTCGTAGAACGCTCCTCACTTATCCCTAACCAATTAATAGATTTAGCAACGCCACCCCCGCCAGTTGATGACAGACCTGATGATCGAAAACCAGCAGGAAGCCGTTGTTCTACTAAACCTCAGTTAATAATCAGCCTTTGGCGTTTAGCAACATTTCGCTGGCTGTCTTGAGTAACAACGGTTGTAATGCCTCTACAGATTTTAGCTCTAAGCCTCGCTCAAATATCTCATCGATAGGCAGCATCTGACCATCACTCGTCATAAACTTATGGTCTTTCGTGGCTCGAATGGTTGAGCCGTCTTCTAGAGTATATTCAAATACTTCTTGCTGTCCCCGGTCATGCCATTGTGCGATCGCTTGCGTATACACATAGCCATTGCGATCGACACTGTACACCGTACATTCAATACCTTCCTCAACAATTCTACCAATTGGTATTGAACCATATTCAACAGTCAGTACCTCCGTGTCATAACTCAAACAATATTCAGCAAATTGAATCATTTGCTCAAATAAGTGTTCGGCTACTCGTTTTGGCACTCCATTTTTAGCTGAACCATCAATAAAGGTTTCACGATGCTTTTGCATTTCAGACACCTTTTTCTTACCCATTGCTCTCCGCAGCAAATCAGCTTGACCTAGAGAATACCCAGCCAAATCTTGAGCCATCTTCATGATTTGCTCTTGATAAACTAGAGTTCCATAAGTCTCATTCAATATCGGTTCTAATAAAGCGTGTTGATACTCTACATTTTCTCGACCATGTTTGCGGTTGATAAACTTAGGAATCAGACCCGCATCCAAAGGTCCAGGTCGATACAGTGCCAAAATAGAAGAAATATCTTCAATACTAGAAGGTTTCAAGTCACGCACGACCTGACGCATTCCAGAAGATTCTAACTGAAATATCCCTTCTAAATCACCTTGTTCTAAAACTTTGTAAGTCTTTTTAATATCTTTAGGGATTTTGTTTAATTCTCCCTTAGCCAAGATTTGAAAAGCCCTTCTCTCATCAATAGGAAGCTGGTCTAGGTCGAGGTCAACGTTTTGACTTTTCTTGATTAAATCGGCGGTTCTTTGGATAGTCGTTAGGTTCCTCAGTCCTAAGAAATCCATTTTCAAGAGTCCCAGGGATTCTAAGTCTTCCATGAAATACTGGGTGATGACAGCGCCCTCAGTATTCACTTGCAAAGGGACAATTTCATCGAGAGGTTCTGCTGAAATGACTACACCAGCCGCATGAACCCCATACGTTTTATTCGTCCCCTCAATCCGCATCGCCATATCTATCCAGCGTTGAACTCTGGGGTCTTTTTCGTAAGCTTGTTTAAACTCTGGTGCTGGTGTTTGCTCTGAAATCATTACAGAGAGCTTGGTTGGCTTTCCTCGTACAACAGGGATGAGCTTTGCCATTTGGTCAGCTTCCTTGTAGGGAATATCCAACACTCTCGCGACATCTTTTAATACAGCTTTAGAAGTTAGACGGTTAAATGTAATAATCTGGGCAACTCGTTCTGCCCCATATTTATGAGTAACGTAATCAATGACTTCATCACGCCTTTCAATGCAGAAATCCGTGTCAATATCCGGCATAGATTTCCGCTCTGGATTCAAAAAGCGTTCAAATAGCAGTCCATGATGAACGGGGTCAATGTTAGTAATTTTTAGAGCATAAGCCACAAGAGAGCCTGCGGCAGAACCTCTTCCTGGTCCTACAGGAATGCCTCGATCTCTAGCATATTTAATGTAGTCCCAAACTACTAAAAAGTAGGATGAAAAACCCATCTGCTGCATCATTTTCAGCTCATACTCTAGCCGCTCTTTATAAACAGGGTCAATATCGCTACGAGAGCGGCATTTAGTACGTGCTAATAATCCGTCCCAGGTTACTTTTTCCAGGAAAGTATCATCGGTGTGATCTTTGGGAACCGGATACTTGACGATGCGTGGTTCCCCCATAATGTCGTAAGGTTTGACTTTCTCTGCAACTTCTAGGGTATTTGCGATCGCTTCTTGAATGACCTCATCTGGCAGATGATCGCGGAATAACATTGCCATCTCTTCTGCCGACTTCAGATACTCGGTGCCGCTGTAGCGCATCCGCTTATCTTCAATCACTAGCTTGCCAGTCTGAATACATAGCAAGGCATCGTGAGCTTCGACATCGTAGCAGGAGATAAAGTGAGAGTCATTGGTCGCGACTATTTTAATGTCTAACTCGCGAGCAATCTTGACAATTTCAACATTAACAACACGGTCTTCTATAGAACCGTGGTCTTGAATTTCTAGATAATAATCATCACCAAAGACATCTTTGTACCACTGAGCAACCTCACGAGCAAGCGCTGGGTCGCCTTTAAGAATAGCTTGAGGAACTTCACCCCCCAAACAGGCACTAGTAACGATTAAACCTTCGCGATACTGCTTGAGGAGTTCTTTGTTGATGCAAGGACGGGCGAAAATGCCTTTTCCTTGGAACCCCTTGAGGTGAGAAATTGTAGTCAGCTTAACTAAATTCTTGTAGCCTTGGGTATTTTTCGCTAAGACGACTTGGTGATATTTGCGGTAACGTCCCTTTTTCTCAATATCACCGTTAATTACATACATCTCGTTGCCGATTATCGGCTTGATGCCTTTACCTCGGCAGACTTTGATCAGTTCGATCGCGCCGTACATGACACCGTGATCGGTCAATGCGATCGCAGGCATCCCCAACTCGATCGCGCGATCAATGAGCGGTGGTAACTGAGAAGCACCATCCAGCAGGCTGTAATCACTATGAATATGCAGACCAACGAAAGACATAGGTTTCACAACCGATGACAATTGAGCAGATGAAACTAGATTAACGGATTCGAGCCTCTATATTTAGGGTTTTTTGAGTAAGTTAACTCTATATATGGGGGCAAACGACGGCTTGTAAAGCAATGTTTCCCCAAATCTCAGCTTAGATATATCTATTGTCCCCCTTCTCTTGGTAGGAAAAGGGGGAACCGGAATGAATCTTAGCCCCTTAAAAAGGGGGGTTGGGGGGATCTAATCTGGCGCGACTAAGGACGTTTCAGTCTTAAGTTGACACCAATGCACAGCCGTGCGCCCCTACGGTCGTATATCCTGCAATTCAATGAAAAAAGATAACGACACTGGTGTTACTCAGGACTCAACACTCTTTAGCTGAGGCTTTTGCAGATGCCATTCTGTAGATTGCTCGTAAGCATAGGCTACCTGAAGTAGCTGATCTTCGCGCAGGACTTTGCCAATGAGTTGCATCCCAATCGGCAATCCATTTTCATCAAAGCCACAGGGTATGCTAATGCCTGGTAAGCCAGCTAGATTGACGGGGATAGTCATCAGGTCACCCAGATACATACTTAAGGGGTCTTCTGTCTTTTCCCCAGCTTTAAATGCTGTTGTGGGAGCGGTGGGACACACTAAGACATCTACTTGTTTAAAAGCATCCTCAAAGTCTTGTTTAATTAGGGTGCGGACTTTTTGGGCTTTCAGGTAATAGGCGTCGTAGTATCCAGCAGACAAGGCATAGGTTCCGAGCATGATCCGGCGTTTGACTTCTTTTCCGAAGCCGGCAGCGCGAGTTTTGGTGTACATCGAGAGGAGATTTTCAGCGTCAGGTGCCCGGACGCCATACTTAACACCATCGTAGCGAGCTAGATTTGCCGATGCCTCACTAGGAGCGATGATGTAGTAGGTTGGTAAACCATAGCGGAAGCGGGGACAGGAAACTATATGAATTTCAGCCCCCAAGTTTTGCAGCCAATCGATCGCTTTGGTGAGTGTCTGTTCAACCACAGGGTCTAAACCTGCACCAAAGGTTTCTTTAATGACGCCTATTTTGAGCCGTCCTCTGGGTCGAAGATCCGGCTTGAGCACTTTGGTGTAGTCGGGGATTTCGACTTTCAGGCTGGTAGCGTCGTTAGGGTCATACCCGGCGATCGCATTTAATAAAATTGCAGCATCTTCTACCGTTCGCCCAAAGGGTCCAATTTGATCTAAAGAAGAAGCAAAGGCGACCAGACCATAACGAGAAACCAGACCATAGGTAGGTTTCATCCCCACCACACCACAGAAAGATGCGGGTTGACGAATCGATCCCCCTGTATCGGAACCTAAGGCAACGGTACACTCTCCCGCCGCTACAGCAGCGGCTGAACCGCCAGATGAGCCTCCAGGTACCCGCGACAAATCCCAAGGATTAGCCGTGGCTTGATAGGCAGAGTTCTCAGTGGAACCACCCATCGCAAACTCATCAAGATTGGTTTTGCCCACCATCACCGCTCCAGCATCCTTGAGCTTTTGCGTCACGGTTGACTCGTAGGGCGGCACAAAATTTTCCAGAATGCGGGAGGCGCAGGTGGTGGGAATGCCCTTGGTACACATATTGTCTTTAATGCCAATAGGTATCCCCGCCAACAGTCCAATTTCTTCACCCGCAGCGATTTTGGCATCCACTTGACGCGCCTGCTCTAGGGCGTGTTCTGCTGTCACGTATAAAAAGCTGTGCAATTTTGGCTCTAACGCCTGAATCCGGTCTAAGGCTTCTTGCGTGATTTCTACGCTTGAGCGTTCTTTGCGGATGAGTTGTTTATGCAACTCGCGGATGGATGCCATGCAGTGCCTCCTTTGGGACTCTAATGCAAATTTCAGTATAGTTCCAAGTTGAATAGGCAAATATAGTCATCCGCCTAAACCGCCTGTTTGTAAGGAGTTACTCTTACCAGACTTACTACTACGCCCTGTATCGAGTCCGAAGGTTTCCGGTCGCTGATTGTAAGCCTGTGCCGAGTATGATCGCTCTGTAGACCTGTTTTCCTTTCAGAATACAAGCAGGAAACTTTCGCTCTCAGTAGTTCGTCTAGGTATTTAGATTTATTCCGTGCGATCGCGTTAGCGACGATTAGAGGTGTCGGAACGATAGCGAAGAGTTAGCCAAGAATGAGCAACGCATCGCCGTTATCCTACCAGACCATTAGGCTTATCGCTCTTTATAATTTTTGCTGAACGAGGTGAGTAATGCATCGAATTCAATTTTGGGCAGTGATCGCCCCGGTTACGCTTTTAACATTTTTTCCCACTGTTTCTCAGGCAAGCCAGATTGTTAGTCTCTCTGGCTCCCATGACATCCCAATTGCACTTTCTCCAAAAGGAACAACTTTGTTGGCTCAGGCAAATTCCCTCTCACCACTGGAACAAGGGGTTGTTAATGAGATGAACCGGGTGCGGACAAATCCCTCTAGTTATGTATCGGTGCTGGAGAACTGGAAAAAACGCTTTGAGGGCAAGCGGGTACGAATATCTGGCAGTACCTATTTGCAGACTCAAGAAGGGGTAAAAGCTGTCGATGAGGCGATACAGTTCTTAAAGTCAGCCCGTCCTCAGTCTGCCTTGAGTGTATCAAAGGGGATGTCTTTGGGGGCTAAGGATTTGGTCAAAGACCAAGGACCAAAGGGTGCGATGGGTCACACGGGTAGCGATGGCAGCACTCCTTTTACTCGCATAAATCGCTATGGGACTTGGCAGAGTAGCGCAGGCGAAAATATTAGTTATGGTTCAGACACAGCCCAAGCGATCGTGATGCAGTTAATCATTGATGATGGGGTGCCTAATCGCGGTCACCGAGCCAACATCTTTAACCCCAATTTTCGGGTAACTGGCGTTGCCTATGGTTCTCATGCCAAGTATGGCTCTATGTGCGTAATTGATTACGCTGGAGGCTACGTCGAGAAGCGATAACAAAGCTGAAGGGGCGGGTTGAAGCAGATTGTCTGTGGGCAACCCATATCAGTAAACCCGCTCCTACTTTCATGGCAGTAAGACCTTAAGCTGGAAATAGTTTGATAGTCCCGCTCAAACCTAATATCTAGTGTCTGTGGCTCAACCGTCTTCTCAAGCTGTAAAACTCAACGTCCACGTCAAGGGAAAAGGGTTTCCTATACTCTGCTTGCACGGTCATCCGGGTTCGGGCAGTAGTATGTCTGTCTTTACCCAACATTTCTCCCAACGGTTTCAGACTCTTGCTCCCGATTTACGGGGATATGGCAACAGTCGAACTCAGGTGAACTTTAACATGACCGACCACCTGATAGACCTAGAAGCTGTTTTAGACCGTTTCCAGGTTGACCGTTGCCTTGTACTGGGATGGTCTCTCGGTGGGATTTTGGCAATGGAATTGGCACTACGGCTACCAGAGCGGGTTAGCGGTCTGATTTTGGTGGCGACAGCAGCTCGACCGCGAGGAAATCATCCCCCTATTAGCTGGGAAGATAATTTTTATACGGGGTTAGCTTCGATTTTGAATCGGCTACAACCAGGCTGGCAGTGGAATATTGAGACATTTGGGAAGCGATCGCTTTATCGCTACCTGATCCAACAACACACTCCTGCTGCCTACCAGTACCTCGCCTATGAAGCGCTAGCCGCTTATCTCCAAACCTCTGCTGCTGCCACAGCCGCACTGAATACAGCCCTCAGATCTGGCTACAATCGACTTTTTGACTTACAGCAGGTTCACTGCCCCTGCCTGGTCTTGGCAGGAGATAGCGATCGGCATATCACTGCCGAATCTAGCCGAGAAACGGCTCAACATCTCCAAAATTGCCAGTTTCACTGCTATCCCAATACAGCTCACCTGTTTCCTTGGGAGATTCCAGACCGGGTATTAAGTGATATCGACCGTTGGCTGGAACTCAACCCTCAAGTCTTTGATAGTGCTCAGTAATGAGTGCTGAGTCAAGAACTCCTCAACACTCATTACTGTCTCCCAAACTTCTAGCTGTACTAAGACGCTTGACCGCTGAACGTCGGCATTTTTCTGCGCTCAGTCTGCTCGCCCGACTCATCAAAAATCGTCAAGTCGGTTGGCTTGCAGCGCTTAACACTGACAGAAATACCTTGAGTGCCTTCGTTTTCTAAATCTTCAACGTATCCAGCCTTGGCAGCGTATGCCTCTTTATCAGTGGCGAAGGGTCCGAAATAATAGGTGCAACGGGGGCTGTCGGTAACGATTTCAACCCAAAAAGCCAACCCTAAGAAGTGGAGAACCTTGATCAAAACTTCGTTCATGCTGTTTACCTGATATGCGAGATTTTATCGGGTCTTTTAATACGGCGCTCTTTACATTTTGTTATACTATGTCACGTTCCTTTTTTCAAAGTATCTGTCGATAGAGAGCCAAGATACCGTAACGTTGACCAACGCTGGCGATAAGTTTCGTACAAAGTCATTGCGGCTGCTACTGAGGCATTGAGGCTTGGAGTCTTGCCTTGTAGAGGAATCGAAACCAAAACATCACAGCAGCGTTGGGTGAGCATACTCAAGCCATTCCCTTCAGCGCCCACAACCAATACTATCGGCCCTGTAAACTCAACAGTGTGTAGTAGTTTACCGCTATCGGCAGTAGTACCGTAAATCCAAAAGCCAGCCGCTTTTAACTCTTCTAAGGCACGACTGAGATTGACAACCCTGGCAATAGGAAATGTTTCTAAAGCTCCTGCTGCCACTTTCATCACCGTGGAGGTGACGCCAACAGCTCGACGTTGGGGAATGATTAAGCCTTGTGCCCCCATTGCTTCTGCCGTGCGAATAATAGCCCCTAAGTTATGGGGATCGGTAATGCCATCACACACTAACAGTACTGGCTGTTCGGCTATAGCTCTTGCCTTGCCAATCAAGTCACCTAAATCCATGTAAGGGTAGGGAGCAATTTGAGCGGCAACACCTTGATGATTGGCTCCTTCAGTAATTTGGCTGAGGCGTCGCGGATCAACTTCGTCAATTACTGTACCGTTTGCCTTGGCTTTGAGCAGCAACGAGTGAAAGCGGTGATCGTAGCGCAGTTGGGGAACGATCCAAACTCGGTTTAACTGGCGCTGATTTTCTAAGGCAGCTAGGACGGGATGACGACCGTAGAGTAAATCGGTTTCTTCCTCTGTAGTCGCCGCAGCCGTTGACTCTGTATTTGTTAGATCAAACTGCGGCGGTTCCTGGTTTTCCTTGCGTGTTGGCTTTGGCGAAGTGTTAGGAAATCGGGATGCCTTAGCATCCTTTCCCGCTTGAGAACGAATGGGTTTTTCTATCTTTGGCTTACTGGGATAGCGCCGTTCCTGTCGGTCAGTTTTGTCGTCCTGAGAATGGCGCAGTTTTGGACCGGGTTGCGGGGAGCGAGTCGGCTTACCAGGCTGCGGCTTGCCGGGATAGCCCGATTCGTAGCGATCGCTGTTTTCGTCTCTGGTGGAACGGGAAAATTTTCGATTCTCACGGGGGTCGCGAAAGGGTTTTGCTCGCTTGGGCTTGCCAGCAGCGTGAGAACGGCGGTCTTGATTAGCCATGTGCTTTTAGAATTGGATAATTTTTTAATGGGGATCGAGTTCTAAATGAGCTAACAGTTCGGTCAGGCGTTGGGGATCGGTTAGGTATAGGTATCCCATCAACGTTTCCAAACTGGTTGCTTGTTGATAGATTTCGGGATCGAGCCGCCGGGGACTGGCTGTGGCGGCATTGCGTCCGCGCCTCAAGATTTCTAGTTCGGGAGCCGTGAGGAGGGGTTTGAGCGATCGCAAATGGTTGGCTTGACTTTCTGCTCGTACCTGAGTCACCACCTGATTATGATAGTCAGAAAGGCGTTTGGGCGGCAGTAAGTAGTAGGTTCGGATATATAGCTCATAAACAGCGTCTCCCAAATACGCCAAAGAGGCTGGTGAAACTTGCTGAATTTTGGATGGAGCCTCGCCTACAGCACTCAATTGCGTGAATCGGATTTCCGCCCACGAGAGCGCTGAGTCAGTTGGCAAAACGTTTGCACTCTCTTCCTCCTCTGATGTCACAACCTCTGTCCGATCTCGACGTTTAGATTTTATCGCTGCCTGTAATATTCCATTATTTTAAAAACTGAAGAATAAGCCACCCTGTTATCCTCACAGAGTGAGGGCGGGTTTCACGACCCGCCCCACAATCCTTGCTTTGTTTTGTCAGCTACCTTTGACGTTCTCTAAGGCTTCATCAACCGAAGGTTGCAGCGAGAGAAATTTTTCCAGGCGCACCAGCTTGACTGTTTGAGTCACACGGGCATTAGTCACAATTTGCAAGCTCCCCCCAGCGGTTTGAGCCTTTTTCACTAATTGCACTAAAGCGCCCAAGCCGGAGCTATCGACAAAGTCGATCTTGGAAAGATCCAAAATAATATGAGTTGGACCCTCGTCAATATGTTTGCTGACCACCTTACGGAAAGTTGCTTCCGAAAAGGCGTCCAACAATCCAGTGAGGCGGAAAAGCTGGCAAGTTTCCTTGACTTCGCGAGTGCCCCTTAAGCTGACTGTCAGGGTTAGTGGCTCAGGAATAACACCCTCCTAGCTGTCGCGTACTAACATCAGATTTTTGGCATTCCCACTGTTGAGTTGGGGACTCTTACAGGGGATTCTTGGGCTGACCTTGCCTTCCTGAATAGATGATTAGTCCTTCAGTTCTGGAGCAAGAGAGCATTCATAGCTCCTTGCTGATCAATCCTCAAGCTTGAACTTCGGTGTGCCCCACCGTATTTACCGACGCTCGACATAGATTCACTCTGGCGATGGTAGAAGTTCCGAAGCAAGCTGTAAGCTATCTCGGCGATACTCCTACACCGTATCGAATAGTATAGCGAGAAGTCCCCGTCTAATTTAAAGTACCAAGACATTTTTGGCAAGTTTATCGTTTGAGAGGTTGGAGGCTAGCGAGTGTTTTCACACTTTTCTTCTCCTCCCTACTCCCTCGCCTCTAGCCCCTAGTCCAGAATTTGTGCGATCGCTTTTGCTGATTGGCTTGGCGCGATCACCTTAGCCTAGCGGGGCATTAAGAGTGCACCACGGTGCTGCGAGCTGATCGCATTGACTCGACAAACTGCTTGAATAGATAGTCAGCATCATGAGGACCGGGGCTTGCCTCTGGGTGGTACTGCACCGAGAAGAAAGGCAAAGTTTTGTGGCGCAACCCCGCTACAGTACGGTCATTTAAGTTGAGGTGGGTAATTTCCACATCGGCATCTAAAGACTCGGCATTAATCGCAAAACCGTGGTTCTGGCTGGTAATCTCAATCTGCCGCTGCAAACCGGCTGGATGATTTAAGCCCCGGTGACCAAATTTTAGCTTAAAGGTTTCAGCACCCATTGAAAGACCGAGAATTTGATGCCCCATACAAATGCCGAACACGGGTTTCTCACGCTCTAATAAGGCTTTGGTGGTGGCGATGCCTTCCTTGACTGGGGCTGGGTCGCCCGGACCGTTGGATAGAAAAATGCCGTCAGGATTGTATTTGAGAATTTCTTCGGGCGGTGTATCGGCGGGAACTACGATAACGCGGCAACCGTAGCTGGCTAAACGCCGCAGGATGTTGCGCTTGATGCCAAAATCTAGGGCTACGACCGTTAGGGGTTCGCCTTGTTCGCCATCGAGTACGGGGCGGAACTCCCAGTTAGGCTGAGTTGGGTCAGACCACTCGTACACTTCTTTAGTCGTGACTTCCTGAACCAGATTGAGTCCTTCCATACTGGGTGCCGCCTGCACTTGCTGGAGCAACTCGGCAGGGTCGAGGATTTCTGTAGAAATGCCACCGTTCATTGCACCAGAGGAGCGGAGTTTTAGAGTTAATGCTCTGGTATCGATGCCGTAAATTCCTGGGATGTTGTGTTCTTTGAAGTAGTCGGGCAAAGACTGAGTTGAGCGCCAGTTACTCGGACGACGAGAGATGTTACGAGCGATCGCTCCTCGAATCTGGGGTTTGGAGGATTCTTCATCCTCTGGGTTGACGCCCGTATTACCTAATTCGGGATAAGTAAAGGTGACAATCTGGCCATAGTAGCTAGGGTCGGTCGCCACTTCCTGATAACCTGTCATGGCAGTGTTAAATACCACCTCTCCAATAGCCGTGCCAGTGGCTCCAAAAGACCAGCCTTTGTAAGATGTCCCATCGGCAAGCACGAGCAAAGCGGGTGTAGGGGCTGAAACAGGCATAAGCAGTTGTTAGTTGTTAGTTGTTAGTTGCTAGGAGTCAACGTTTGAAACAAACGACGACAACTAATAACTGATGTGGTATTATCTCACGGCTGACTAAGGCTAGACACGTCTTTTAGGCATCAATTGTGAGGATGCGATAACAAAAACTACTAGCTAGGAAGTGCTGAGTGCTGAGTACGACCGAAGAGAGAGGCTTTCATTTATGAAAATAGCAGGGGGAACAGGAGGAGTAGGGAAGGGAGAGAAGATGAACTGTTCCTCTGCTTCCCTTGCCTTCTCAGTCAACTGCCTATCCCTCGGAACTCAGCGTTTAAACTGAGAAATAGACAGCTCATGAGCAATTAACGCCCATGCCTTTTCACGATCGCGCAGCAATCCTTCTACTTACTGGTGTCCTAACGGTGCTGAATGTGGCTTGTAGTCGCATCAGTTCTTTGTCGAGTTCCAATGAATCTAAACGACCCGTTACAGCTTTGCCGAGTCCTTCTGCTGCCGCCAATCTACCAGATAACCTCGATCCTGTGGCTACACCAAGCAAACAAGCTATAGTGGCAGCCCAAGAGGCTTATGAACGGGCACTTGATGCCGCTTATAGTGCGGCTTTGCTCAGTCAGTCTGCTGTGTCCGCCGAGGATTGGCAACTGGTAATCAATCGCTGGCAGGAGGCGATCGCTTTATTACGGAAAGTACCTTCCTCTAGCCCGTTTTACGCGATGGCAAAGCCGAAAATTGCTGAATATCAACGCAATCTCGGCATAGCCCAACAACTCGCTACTCGACCCCGCCCCAGTTCTTCCTCAGGAATCGCCATTGCCACTGCACCCCAACCTGGAGTTGAGGCGAATAGTTCCTCCTCAAGCCAAACAGGCAAAACACCTACATCATCGACACAATTAAAGACCAATAGTGCTAACCAACAGGTGTTTCAAGTCCCGATCAAACGTCGTGCTGGTCGGACGCCAGTTGTTGACGTAACCTTTAATGGCAACCAGGTCTTCGAGATGATTATCGATACGGGTGCCAGTGGCACTGTAATTACTGAGGAGATGGCCCAAAGCCTTGGCGTTGTTCCTGAAGGAGAAGTTCTAGCTGATACGGCTAGCGGTAGAGGAGTAAAATTTTCCACTACCACAGTTGAGTCGATTGCTGTTAATGGGGCTGAGGCAAGAAATGTCCGAGTTGCGATCGCTGGTTCTGACCTAGAGCTTGGACTGCTTGGTCAAGACTTCTTCGGTAACTATGATGTCTCGCTCAAACAAAATGTCATAGAATTTCACCGTCGCTAGCGAACTTTAGCTGAATCGGTGGGAAGCCCTGCGCTCTCCCGTAAGAGAGCGTCAGGTACGTCATAGGAATCATTCGCTACGCTAAAAACTTCACTAGCTGCTGTAGCTTCGACCAAGCTGCACCGCTATCCATGACACCTCTTGCCAGCTCAATCCCCGCTTTGTGGTCTTCTAGTGGTATCGCGCCGCCCACTTGCAGCGCTAAGGCAGCATTCAACGCCACCACATCCTGCTGTGCTTGTGTTGCCTTGCCTTGCAAGACATTTTTTAAAATCAGCGCATTTTCGTCAACATTGCCACCTCGCAGCGCCCCAGTCGGTGCTGGTGTTAAGCCTAACTGTTGAGGATGCAGGGTCGATAGCCTTACCTCGCCGTCTGACAGCAGTGCTAAGTCGGTTGCATCTGCCAATCCTGCCTCATCGAGCTTTTCCCGTCCGTGCAGAACGATCGCTTTTGGAGTTCCCATCTGGTACAAAGCCTGGGCGACGGTTCCCACAACATTTGAGTTAAATACGCCCATGACCTGGCCCGTAGGGCGCAACGGATTCACCAACGGGCCTAAAAGGTTAAATACCGTCCGCACCTTCAACGTTTGCCGCAGGGGAGCTACTGCCTTCAGTGCGGGATGCCAACCACGGGCAAAAAGAAACGTCACGCCGACTTCATTGAGTGCTGCCTGTACCTTCTCATAGGGGGCGGCTAAGTTGACACCCATTGCTTCTAGGACATCCGCTGAACCCACCAACCCAGAAGCCGAACGATTGCCGTGCTTGGCAACTAAGACACCAGCCGCAGCGGCAACAAAAGCAACAGCCGTAGAAATATTGAAGGTCGAAGCCCCATCTCCACCCGTGCCACAGGTGTCAATCACGGGTCTTTCGTGGTCAATTGCTGTCTTCTGTAACGATTGGGATTGCAAGATAGACGCCATCCCTGCTAGCTCTTCTGCTGAAACGCCTTTAGCCTGGATAGCCGCGAGAATTGCCCCGGATAAAACCTGAGGAATTTCCTCATTTAACCATCCCTGCATTAGCTGTGACGCTTGGTTGCTGGATAACGATTGTCCGTCGAGGAGTTGTTGTAGCAAGCTAGACCAGTTAGTAGTTTCAGCGATCGCAGAAGCCGAGTTGTTCATAGAGAAGTCAGTAATCGTGTGATATCGAGGAAGAGTCAGCCGTGGAAGGCGATCGTATTATGTGAACCGTTGTCTTTTGTTTACGTCTTGTGCCTAAGCTGCCGCGAGAAGTCTCCTCTCCTATTTTCCTCTGAGAGGTTACACTCTTTGGGTATACTGTGCCAACGCGATCGCGCTTCCTTAAGGCACAGCATTATTGAGACCATCATCTCATCAACGTTGGAACAAAATTAATGGCTTTTGATCAGAAAAGCTATCTTATAGAAACCCTGTTCTAGATTTCATGTTTTTTGAGTAACTTTTAAGGCAAAAATCCAAGAAACTGTGTTTAGCTTCTTGCCCATAAAATTTGTGAAACTCTTGGAAAAATGTTAAATATCGGAACTGGTCGGGTGTTTTTCGCTATGTTATTCGCTATGTTAACAGTGGCGATTGCCTCCAGCAAAGGGTGTCGCTCAATTTAGCGCCTTTATCTGTTGTCGGGTATATACCTGCTGTAGCAAAGCCATTTGAGTTTAGAGTCAGGAACTGGTAGAGATTGGTAGGGTCTAGATCAAGTGGAATATTACCTATTTTGCCCTCAGCAAGCTGGTATTTCAAACGGATTGATACCCTCAGCCCCACCCAGCAGCAATTAGACCGAACAAGATCTCTGGCATCGTGTAAGCTAATTGCTGATGTTATTGGCAACCACCAACTTAGTCAGAGTGCTGTTACTCAAGAAATTCCATAAACTTTTACTTGAGAGTCATTTAAGTTCCCTGTAAACCCTATGGGCTTGCAGACCAATGTACTAATTTATGTAAGTCAGTCTGTTTGCCTGAATGCAAGCATCTATACCCAACAAAGTGAGCGCTTGATGTAATGCAACTTAGAGGTCAATCAGCTAAATCAGTCAATCTAGAGCTGTTCGGTGCGTTTATCAAACACACACCTACCGCTGTAGCAATGCTCGATCGCCACCTGCGTTACTTGCTGACATCGCGCAGGTGGTTGACCGATCATGCTCTGGAAAACCAAGACCTCATCGGTCGCTCCCATTACGAGGTATTTCCGCTGTTTCAACGCCAAGATAGCTGGGCGGAGATTGGGGATTGGGGGCTGGGGACTGGGAAAGCTGACAGCAACTTGACGAGAATCTCTTCTGCCTCATCCCCTTATCAAGGGGAATATTGCCGCTCTCTAAAAGACTGGCAGGAAATTTATGCTCTCTGTTTAGCTGGGGAAGCACAACAGGGCGACTCAGATTATGTCATCAGAGCTGACGGCTCACGGCAAAGGATAAAGTGGGCAATCCAACCTTGGCACACTAATAGTGGTGAGATCGGTGGAGTCATAATGTTCACCGAATTCCAAACTGAGGTGCTTCAACCCCAAAGCGAGGAAAGCTATCATCGCATCCGGGAAAAAGCCATAGAAGGGATTTGGGGAACAGCCTCACTAACGAATGCGATCGAGCAACTGCAAGAGGAAATCGCGGAGCGCAAGCAGGCACAAGCGTTGCAGCAGGAATCGGAAGAACGCTATCGCTCCTTAATTGCGGCAATGACAGAGGGAATCATATTACAGGATTCTAATGGTGTGGTTCGCACCTGCAATACCGCAGCAGAAAGCATCCTGGGACTGTCTGCCGACCAACTAAGGGGACTAACGTCGGTCGATCCGCGCTGGCGTGCGGTTAAGGAAAATGGCGAACCTTTACCTAACGAGGAACAGCCGCTTAATGTGACGCTGCGTACCGGACAACCCTTGACTGATGCGATCATGGGTATTCACAAACCGGATGGGACTCAGACTTGGATCAGTGTGAATTCACAACCTTTGTTTCGTCCCAACGAAACTACTCCTTATGCCGCTGTGGCTTCCTTTACTGACATTACCAAGCGTCAACGAGTAGAGGCGGCACTACGTGAGAGCGAAGAACGCTTCCGCGCCACTTTTGAACAAGCGGCAGTTGGCATTACCCATGCTTCAACTGATGGCAGGTTTGTCCGGGTTAACCAAAAATTCGGCGACATCGTCGGTTATACCCGTGAAGAACTGTTGGAACGAACGTTTTCTGACATTACCCACCCAGACGATTTGGAACTCGATCTAGAGTATGCGCGATTGCTCTTAGCTAAGGAAATTGAAACGTATTCCTTGGAAAAGCGCTACCTCCGCAAAGATGGCGAAGCTGTGTGGGTACAAATTACCGCCACGCTAGTGCAACCTCCCCAAGGCGCTCCCCAGTACTTCCTTGGTGTTGTCCAAGATATCAGCACTCGCAAAGCCGCTGAATCGGCTCTACGGCAATCGGAAGCCCAGTTGCGAGAACAGGCGCAGCGCGAATCGCTGCTAAACCGACTTTCAAGACAAATCCGCAACTCCCTGGAACTGAACGTAATTCTCGAAACCACAGTCCAAGAAGTCCGCCAGATATTGCAAATTGATCGCTGCCAATTTGCCTGGTATCACCCTCAGAAGACTAGACCCTATTGGGAAGTCGTTAAGGAAGCTCGTAAGCCCGATCTGGTAGACCGCACGGGTTGCTATCCAGCTGAGGTGATTGGACCGTTGACCCAACAGCTCTTGAATCTGGAAATTATCAAGATAGATGACATTGAGACTGTTGGCAACCCGAACGTGGAGAAGTTTATTCGTGCTGTCGGCTGCACTTCAGTGTTGTCGCTGCCGATGCAGACGCCTGCGGGTACTATCGGTACGATTAGCTGTATTCATACGAGTGAGGCGCGTCCTTGGCTCAATTCCGAAGTGGAACTCCTGCAAGCGGTGATGGGTCAACTGCTGATTGCAATCAAACAAGCTGAACTGTATGCCGCCAGTCGTATGGCTACTCAGCAAGCTCAAGAGCAAGCAACGCAATTGGAACAAACTTTGTACGAATTGCAACGCACCCAAGCTCAGTTAATTCAGATTGAAAAAATGTCAAGTCTGGGTCAGCTAGTCGCTGGTGTGGCTCACGAAATTAATAATCCGGTTAACTTCATTTACGGCAATCTGATTTACGCCCAAGAGTATTCCCAAGACCTGTTAAGTTTAGTGCAACTCTATCGTGCTGCCTACCCCAATCCACCAGCACTTATTAAGGAGCGGATAGATGCTATCGAGCTGGATTTTCTAATGACTGACTTTGCCCAACTCCAAGACTCGATGAAAGTGGGTGCTGAACGTATCCGGCAGATTGTGCAATCGCTGCGGACATTCTCCCGTTTAGATGAGTCGGATAGCAAGGAGGTAGACATCCACACGGGTATCGAGAGTACCTTGATGATTCTGCAAAATCGCCTCAAAGGAAAGTCGGGTTATCCGGCGATCGCTGTCATTAAAGAGTATGGCGACTTGCCACTAGTGGAGTGCTATGCGGGACAGCTCAATCAGGTGTTTATGAATTTACTCACTAATGCCCTAGATGCTCTAGACGAACAGGTGAAAAAACAGTTAGAGCTAATCGATAATCAGTCACAGACTGCTAATTATCCCTCACCAACCATCACGATCAGCACGGGTGTCGTTGGCAGGGATACTGCCGACTCACAGCTCTCCAGAACTGGGAATTGTGAGACTCACAGAGCTTTTGACTCGTCCCAAGACGCTCCGCTATCGCCCACTTCCATTTTCATTCGTATCGCTGACAACGGGACTGGGATGACTCATAAGACACAACAACAGCTATTTAATCCCTTCTTTACAACCAAACCCGTGGGTCGCGGAACGGGTCTGGGGCTAGCGATCAGCTACCAGATTGTAGTCGAGAAACACGGCGGTCAACTGCGGTGCAATTCAGTACCGGGTAAAGGTTCTGAATTTGTGGTAGAGATTCCGATTAGACACCAGTAGTGCAAATTCCTATAGGGGAAGAGGATTTACAGCGACTTTCACTCTTTGCGTAGTACTCGGTAGGGGCGCAAAGCTTTGCGCCCCTACAACATCCTGCAAAAGCAGTGGGTTGAAAACTGCAATAACTACTACCTATCAGTTTCCTACCAATAAGGCTACAGCATAGGCGGAGATTCCCTCTTCTCGTCCCACTGGGCCTAATTTTTCGTTAGTGGTCGCCTTGATGCCGATTTGGTCGGGTTGTAACTCCAGGGTGTTGGCGAGGCGATCGCGCATTGTCTTGATGTGGGGTTTCAGCTTAGGACGTTCTGCCACGACTACAGAGTCAATATTCCCAATTCGCCAACCTGCGGAGAGTATTAGTTGATTCACCTGACTCAGTAGAACCAAACTATCTGCACCTGCCCACTTGGGATCAGTGGGGGGAAAATAGTGACCAATATCCCCTAAGCTCAAAGCACCCAACATCGCGTCCATAATGGCATGAGTGAGAACGTCGGCATCACTATGACCAAGCAATCCTAATGCGTGGGGAATCTCGACGCCACCCAGAATTAGTCGTCGTCCCTCGCATAGCTGATGGATGTCGTAACCGTTACCAATGCGAATATTCATCGTTTAGCGAAAGGCTTTTAAGAAACACACCCAGATTGTAGGTGAGGGCGACCTGATCAAATTAATCTTAGGTTTTTAAGATTGCTCCAACATTTCTGAAATCTCAGTGCTTTTCGCTGGCATCGGGAAGATTAACCGAAAAGCCGACTGACGCTCGTCTGGCGTTTCTGCGGCATTCTTCCACAACGTTTCATAGAAGAAGAACGACACACCAGCAAAGCCCCGACTCCGAACCGCCTCAACTTGCTGCTGGATTTGAGCGAGGGGAACAGTTCTGCTTTTTAGCCCCGTCAAAATCCCAATACTGACCGGAATATGACTGCGTGCCGCCTTAACTTCGGGTTGTTCCAATTCCGAGATAAAGACATTGAAATCATTTCGATAAACCTGGATAACCAGTTCCTCCACCAAGCCGCGTCGTTCCCAAGTTGCCCAGTCTGCTAAAAAGAATTCGTAGGAGAAACGCTGGGGGTTGGGAGAGAGGCTAAAGATGACCTTCTCTTTGCGAGCTTTAATCGCGCGGAACATCCGCGTCAGGAAATCAGTAATTTTGTCTGCCCGCCAGCGCACCCATTCGGCATCTTGAGGGTCGCTGGGGGGAGCTTTACCCTGGTGTTCGTTTTTGTACAACTGCACGGTAAAGTCGTCGTAACCAAAGCTAGAACTCAAGCCAAAGTGGTCATCAAATTGGATACCATCAATGTCATAGTTGCTAACTGTCTCAACGGCTAAATCCTGAATGAACTGCTGTACCTCTGGCTTAAAGGGATTGAGCCAGACGATATCTTTGGTCTCATCTCCAGCTTGATCTTTTTCAACCTTTGTGCGATCAAGGCGGTTGGTGAGCCAGTCAGGATGGCGTTTGGCTAATTCGGAATCAGCAGGTGCCATAAAGCCAAATTCAAACCAGGGGATGACTCTCATGCCTTTTTGATGACCCTGCTCCACCACTTCCTTGAGCATATCTCGCCCTTGTGTCCCTAAATCTGGGTCAAGGTTTGGGTCTAACGGTGTTACTAACCTCACGGCACGTCCAGTAACCCGTTCGGCTACCTTACTGGGGTAGAGCGTGTTACCCCAGTTCCAGACGGTTGGATAGAGCGTATTGAAGTTTAGTTGGGATAGACGCTGTATGCCGTCTGTGACATTCTGGGTCGAATATAGTACATCACTATCAATATTGGTTAGCCACACCCCTCGTAGCTCCGCTTTGGCAGTATTCGATGGGGGTGTTGGCGCTTTGGCAATGTATTGGGAAGGTACCATCCCAACAACTCCCGTCGCTTGGCAAACGAAGGCGGCGATATCAGCGCGAGTTGCTAACTGATTGGGGTTGAGGGTGCGACTATTGGGATAGTTGACGACAAGCTGTTTTTCTGTAGCGGATGCGATCGCACTTTTGGAATAGTCAGGAATGCCTGCGGCGTCGGCAAAAGCGCCATTCAATGTCTCAAGGGTAGGTTGAGCGGGTATGTACTTCAACCCGCTTGACAAAGACACCAACGCCTGAACGCGAGGAATATTTTGATTGGGCTGGAATACCCCACCGGGATAGCCAGCCAGAAATCCGGTTTGATAAGCTTTGCGAATCGCATTGCCTGCCCAGTATTTAGTTGGGACATCGGCAAATTTTCCCCCGGTACGTACCGCTGGAGCATTGGGGAAAGCATTCCCTAGCATTGCCGCAAACTCCGCTCTCGTTACTGGGGCATTGGGCTTAAAGCTGCCATCTGGATAACCACTGATGATCTTCCGCTGTGCCAGTTGTTCGATGCAAGGTTGTGCCCAGTTTCCTTGGATATCATTCAACTTTGTTGTCTGAGAGAATGCTACCGTTGGCTTTAGCACCGCAATTGTCATGCCCAAGACAAACAGGAACACCAACCAAGCTTGATGCCCAAACGCGCGGCTAAAAGCAACAAGCCCATCGGCACAGGTTGTAAAAAAACTTTTGAGAAACCGTTTCATAGGGATGGAAGTAGATATGAAATTATTGACGCCAGTGTCTTGGACTAATCAGGATGACTTGGATAGCTGGGCAAAGGTTGCACGGCAAGAAAGATAGTATTGGAGAAAAGCTGCGCAATCTAGAAAAATGCTCACGGTCGTTGTGGTTCTCAATGTTCTAATCTCGCTACTGTGTCTATATGTGGCTTGGCAGGTGTGGAATTTGCGCCGAGTGCTAGCGGCTACTACTGATGCTGTACTCTTAGCTGAACGCAATACTTATAAACTCTTACATGGTGCTCCTGAGGCAATTTCTCAGGGACAAGTGGGCGTTAGCGGGGCAAGAGAGAGTTATCAGCAACTAGAGCTTCAGATACAAAAAGTTCAGCAAGTTTTGATGCTCTTGAGTTTAGTACAAAGAGTTTGGCTATCGACTACGCGATCGCCCTCAAAACGCTTACGTCGTCTCCAGCGTGCCAGAAGGCGAAAGTGAAGAGTCATTGGTCATTAGTCATGGGTCATTAGTTGATTACACCAAGGAACTGGAGATGAGAGTGAGGAGGTAGCTTAATCAAGTCCTTAGTTGCTAGTAATTTTGACCGCTATGGAACAAGATATGTACCAAATTACCATTGACTAAGAAGTAATGACTAAGGACTAAGGACTAGGTAGGCAAATCTGCATAAAATTGGTGTAAGGATAGAGACCAGAAGATGTCAAAGAAAAGTGCTGGATCGTTTATTGGTGGACTCTTATTAGGCGGTGCTATTGGAACGATAACGGGTTTACTGATTGCCCCGCGCACGGGTCGGGATACGCGACAACTGTTGAAGAAGTCTGCTGATGCTTTACCGGAGTTGGCGGAAGATTTATCAACTAGTGTGCAACTGCAAGCCGATCGCCTTTCAGAATCTGCCCTGCGTAGCTGGGATGGCACGTTGGCTCGACTGCGGGAAGCGATCGCAGCAGGCATCGAGGCTTCTCAACGGGAGAGTTTAGAACTGAAACAGTCTAAGGCTGAAGTGGCTACTGAGTCACATCCGTCGGTTCCCGATCACCAACTCTAGGCATCCGTCCGTGATTGACCCTCTATTTTGGCTAGGACTATCTATCCTGCTGGTGGCAGTTAGTTTAACCGCTGTTTTAATAGCGGCGCTGCCTGCGTTGCAGGAGTTAGGGCGAGCAGCTCGTAGTATTGAAAAATTAGCTGACACGCTCAGACGAGAATTGCCGCCAACCCTGGAGGCAATACGCTTAACGGGTTTAGAAATTAGTGACTTGACTGATGATGTCAGTGAGGGTGTCAAAAGTGCTGGTCAAGTCGTTAAACAAGTTGACCAGAGTATCAGTGGCGCTAAAAACCAGGCAAAAAAGGTGCAGGTTAATACTCGTGGTGTATTTGCAGGTGTCAAAGCCGCTTGGAAAACCTGGAGTCGTCCCTCAGCCGGACGGCGCTCGATTGATCGACTCCCACCATCTCAAAGAGCGGCACTAGAGCTTCGTGAGCGTGAAGCCAGTGCCCGAATGGCTGAACCTTCATCAATCGGCGATGCACATCGAGAGCGGGATGTCAACTATAACGATCCTGAACTTAGCTCTCGCGAAGCCTCTGGTCGGGAAATGAAGGGCGATACTCTTTCACCAAGGCAATACGAAGGCTTAGAACCATCTGACGAAGATATAGATTATTAAGCTTTGCAGCTTTTGGCGCAGCAGGAGTTTGGGATTAACCAAACTCAGGACGTGGCTATGGGCACTATTTAGAATGGTCTTCCCCTCAGCACTCAGCACTTTTAAGTACTATTGCTTAATTTAGCTGCTCGACTTTTGCGATCGCCACTAATATTAGATTAAAGTAAACAAGTGTAAAGAAATTCTTAGTTTGACCTTATCCTCGGCTTAAAGCACTCATTCAATATTCATTGCCTTGTCGATTGCGATGCACCATATTTTTCCAAAACGACTTTTAGTATCTCTGGCGGCATTTTTCCTTGCCGTCTCAGTTTGGGCGATCGCGCCAGTGGCACTGGCTTACGACAATCCCGACCTGCTGCCCACTACACAGACGCCAGTCATCGATC
Source organism: Cyanobacteriota bacterium (assembly GCA_030776905.1). GTDB lineage: Bacteria > Cyanobacteriota > Cyanobacteriia > Cyanobacteriales > Coleofasciculaceae > CADCTM01. The sequence goes on from JALYGX010000074.1 coordinate 23,175, forward strand.
TAGCTAACTTCCTTCCTGCTCTCCAAGAAGAGGCACTCGTCAAAGATTTAGAAAATTTTGAGGCTGAAAGTGGCTGGAAACTGCGAGTATTGACTCAATACGACCGTACCCCCGGTCGAGCTGTTAAAAATTTCTGGGGACTCAACGATAAAAGCGTTTTACTGATTGCTGACGCACGGGGCGGTAATCTCCTTGGTTTCAACGTTGGCGATGACCTTTATCCATTTCTACCCCGTACCTTCTGGGTTGAGTTGCAAACACGCTTTGGCAACCTCTACTTTGTCCGTGAGAATGGCGAAAACCAATCAATTGTTGAATCCTTAGAAACCATTAAAACCTGCCTGCGTCAGGGGGGTTGCAAGGTTGTCCCCGGACTGCCGCGAGAACAGTGGATTCTCACGCTCATTACTTCCGTATTAGGTGGAGTTATCTGTGGATTTGCCGCTATTCCCCGTAAAGAGGGACAAATTCTGGCTTGGCAATGGGCTTTAATTTTCTCACCCCTCTGGGGCATCCTGTTTATTGCCTTTGGAATTGGACCCGTAATCACGCGAACCTCAGAGTGGTTACCCCTATTTCGCAATATCATCGGCTTTGTCCTTGGCGCGTTGGTGGCTTACTTGTCACCGATAATCGCCCAATCTTCTACTTCTGAAACCTAAATACGAGACAAACCCGATTAACTTGGGGCGTCTTGCCTTTACTTAACCCCTCACACGAAACGACTAGGGGAACAGGGCAGCGGAGGGAGTAGCTTCTTTCATCGATAACGGGTGCGTTAGTTTTAGCCTTCGCGCCTGTGAACCTCTCTCAACTAGACGCCCTTATCAGTGCATGAAACAAAAAAAACCAAAATTGCTGGAATAATTTGCTATAGCTGTGCCCTGTAGTACATTAAAAACATCTCCTAGAGAGGAGGATGTCAGGGTTTGGTTAAGTTATCAAGCTGAAAAACTTGGTAGTTAGTACCAAATCTGTCAGAGCTTAAAATCAGCTAATTACTTTTGGATGGAAAGATGTCATGGAATGGCATGCAACGGATGCCCAAAGTCTGGCAATTATTGACCGCGAAATGGACCCTCACGTCTTTTCGCCAGCAGAATACGAGATTGTAAGGCGGGTAATTTATGCGACTGCTGATTTTGAATATCAGTCTCTGATTCGCTTTTCCGAGCGGGCTTTACAAGCAGGGGCAGCGGCACTAGCGGCTCGGAGCACGATTGTGGTAGATGTCCCAATGGTACAAGTGGGTATCACTCCCCACATCCAAAATACCTTTGCTAATCCTGTCTATTGCAGCATGGAAGCCCTGACACGACCCCAAAAAGAGAAGACGCAGGCAGCTTGGGGCATTCAAACATTAGCCAGACGGTATCCGGAAGGAATTTTTGTTGTTGGTCAGGCTCAGACAGCTCTAACTGCTCTGATTGAGTTAATCGAGGCTGAGGAAATTAGACCCGCTTTGGTGATTGGGACGCCTTCGGGATTTATTGAGGTGGATGTCGTCAAAGACCGACTGAAAGATTCTTTTATCCCTCATATCCGAATTGAAGGTCGTAAGGGGAGTTCAGTAGTTGCAGCGGCGATCGTTAGTGGGTTAGTAGACTTAGCTTGGCAAGCTTATGGAGAAGACACCAATGGCGTTACCTGAGTTGTAGGGGCGAGTTGACAAACATCTTAGGCTCCCGGTAGATATGTCAGGAAAACCAGCCCCTCCTAGGCAATACCTTAACTTCTGCTAACGCCTGCGACGCTTAGGATTGACGACACGTTTGGCTGGAGATGCAGCATCGCCAGATTTACTTAACTGGCGGCTAACCTGGACAAAGACATCTCGTTGCAGGTAAGGATAATCACTTACCCAAAGGTTCAAACTGGGGATATAGATATCAGTTGTTTTAGCAATGCTTGCCAGGTCAGGTTGGTAGGACAATAGCAACATCTCAGCGATTTGACCGCGAGAAATTCCCTTGTGGAGGCGGCGCAGTGGTACTTGTAGTTGGGTAGTAAATCCTGTTTCGTCTCCGACTTCCAAATTTAGCCGTCGTTCTCGGTTTTCAGCAATAACCAATTCACCGCGATTATTGACGCTTTCCTCTGTACCGATCAATTCTTCTGTGACAAATACGTCCAGCACTCGACCGCGCAAAAAGCCGCTATATTGATAGCGACGCGCCTCAAGATTACGCAGAGTTGCCCAATAAACAGGTCCCCACAGCCAGTAAAGCGCCGCAATAATGCCGAGTAACAAGCTTAAGCCATCGAACGCAGGGCCAAAAAAGAGTTTCAAAAGTAGAACGCCGACGACAGCTAAGACGGAAATCAGGAGTCGTTTTAAAAAGTCTGGGAACTTGCCCCAGAAGTATGCGTATTGGGGACCTGTGGCAATGACGGGAACGAGTTGTTCAAACTTCTGGCGGGTGATAGGAACTAACATGAGTTTTGTGGTTTGTCATTGGTCATTGGTCATTGGTCATTGGTTCTTTATCCTTAACTAATGACTGATGACTATTTATAGTATCTTCTCTAATCCGTAGACCAGGGATTTGAGTTGGGTGACTTTGCGAATGGCTAAAAGCACTCCGGGCATATAGCAGGAACGGTCTGTGGTATCGTGACGCAGAGTGTAGATTTGACCGGGAGCGCCGAAGATGACTTCCTGGTGAGCGATTAAACCAGGTAAGCGGATGCTGTGAATCCGGATGTTCTCATCGGCAATACTGCCTCTTGCCCCTGTTAATTTTTCGGTTTCTTTAACACTAGCTGGATTGAAGGTTTTTCCCAGTTCTGCCAACAGTTCGGCGGTTTGGATGGCGGTGCCACTGGGAGCGTCGGCTTTTTGATTGTGGTGGAGTTCAATAATTTCAACGTGGTCGAAGTATTGAGAGGCTTGAATGGCGGCTTGCTGTAGCAACACCATACCGATGGAGAAGTTGGGAATAATTAAGCACCCAGTGCTGGCTTTTTCGGCAAAGTCAGCAAGGTCTTGAATTTGCTCGGAACTCAGTCCTGTAGTGCCAACAACGGGTCGGACACCATAAGCGATCGCAGACCGGACGTTATCATAAACGCCACTAGGGTGAGTAAAATCTACCATGACCCCCTGCACTTTTTCCTGGGTGGCAAGCACTAGCGTTGCTTGCAGGTCATTTAATATGGGAATTTCCACAGGCCCGCACCCAGCTACTTCCCCGGCATCTTGACCAATATAATTTGGGTTGCGATCGATCGCACCGATCAGGGTAATATCTTCGGCTTGAGCAATAGCCTTGATAACCTCGCGACCCATTTTGCCACCGGCACCATTAACTACGACTGGGATGGGAGATTGATTGGACATAATTCCAGGATATCCTTGGGAATGATCGAGTGAATTTTAGACCAAGTTTGCCAGGGTAATGCTAATCCAAGCAAAACTTATGCAAAGAGCCTTATCTTAGTTTGATACCTTGGTGGCTTTAGGCGATCGCATACCCGCTTTCCTTAGACGCATTGCCTACTAGGAAAGGTGCCTAAACTTGCGCTACATTGAGCTATAGCCGTAAAAATGTTTGTGGGAAACAGAACTTTTGGAACGATTTGAGGTAGCTGAAACTGTCCCTCTGCCCGTGGATTTGGTGTGGAAAGCTCACGAAGATGTGCGGCTTTTAGAACGCATTTCTCCACCATTCCCCGTAGTCCGGCTCAAGGACTCCAATATTGTTTGTGGTCTAGGTACTCAGTTTACAGTGCGGGTCGAACTTGTCGGCTGGGGAATTGACTGGCAAGTGAAGATTACTCACTGGGACCCCCCGATTTGTTTTATAGATGAACAGGTGAGCGGTCCTTTCCGATTTTGGGAACATACTCATCACTTTATGCCAATTACGGCTGAATCAACACGTATCGTTGATTCCGTCAAGTTTGAACTGAACCCATTCGTAGATGGTACTTTGATGCGCTTGGGTTTGGAGACGATGTTTAAGTTGCGGATGCAGAACTTGAAACAGGCCCTCTTGATCAGCTAGTGCAGGGTAAGAGCTACTTTGATATTTTCAATTTTTCTTGCATAGCAGCTATCCGCTGGAGAATTGAAGTGAAAAGCCATTTATTCCACAGCTTTTCAAGGTGGGATAAATGGCTTAATACCAGGAAGTCTGATTTAGAAAAAAAAGGATAAAGGTGCAACGTCGGGTTGACGCAAGCGGCTTGCTACAAACCAGTTGCTAATGTCAAAGTTCCTGTTTCTTTAGTTAAGCTCTGCTATCCACGCAGAGTTTAATTTCACCCAGTTAGCTATTACAAAGCACCTGTTTGCACGAGCATCAAAGCGAAGATACCAAGGCTCATTCCCACTAAGACGAAACCCAGAGCAATTGACTGACCGAGATGTTTTGTTGTTTGTACAGTTTTCATCTTTTTATATTTTTTATTCTGAATGTAGTTAATGAAGAATATCAGGATTTTGCTGAGGTATATGAGAAAAATACAAGTTTCTTAACTAAACAAAAACTTGCTTAATACTTTTTCCTGTTAATCGTTGAAGGCAGGGGAAACGGAGGAACGGAGTTTCCCAAATCTTCGTCTATCTTACTAGGAATTAATATAATAGTAAGTAAAGGTAAGCTGAATGCTCAGAAAAGTTGTCAAAGTTCCCTTATATCCAACAAGCGAACAGGTTGTGCTGTTAGCTCAATCGTTTGGCTGTGCCAGATGGTGGTGGAACTTTGCGCTCAAGAAATCTATTGAAACCTACAAAGAAACGGGCAAAGGATTGAGCCAATCAGCACTTAATACACTTCTTCCAGACCTCAAAAAAGAGGAGGAAACCCTCTGGCTAGGTGAATGCTACAGTCAGGTTTTACAGGCAGTAACACTGAACCTAACAACGGCTTTTAAAAACTTCTTTGAAGGACGGGCGAGATTTCCCCGATTCAAGAGTAAACACGGCAAGCAGTCAATTCAGTTTCCTCAAGGGGTAAAGGTAAAAGATGGCAGTTTACAACTTCCCAAAATTGGGTCTGTAAAAGCCAAACTTCACCGTCCAGTCGAAGGAAAAATCAAGACCGTAACCGTTAGTCTTGCTCCATCGGGGAAATACTTTGCTTCTATCCTCATGGAAGTTGAAGGAGAATTACCAAAACCTTCCACAGAGGGCAGGGTTATTGGCGTTGATTTGGGGCTAACACACTTTGCTATCATTAGTGATGGCAGCAAAGTCTCTAAGTACCACAATCCAAGACACCTGTCTAAACATGAGAAAAATCTGAAGCGCAAGCAACAGAAGTTATCTAAAAAACAAAAGGGAAGTAATTCAAGGCATAAGTATAGAAAGTTTGTCGCTAAGGTACACGAACGGGTTAGCAATTCAAGGCAGGATTTTTTACACAAGCTTTCACGGAAGCTCGTCAACGAAAACCAAGTTGTCGTAGTAGAAAATCTTCATGTTAAAGGCATGATTCGTAAC
>JALYGX010000075.1 GCA_030776905.1 Cyanobacteriota bacterium
TTGTCAATGCTGTAGGCGTATTTTGAAGCGAATGGAGTGGTAAACACACGCCTGTTCTAACATCGAATCCAGCCATTGCCAACCTGGGGGCAACCCGTTATCGATATAACCAGTACCACAGCTTAACGTTTGTTGCCTTCTAACAACGGTCGCACAATCACGAAGCCAGTCCCGAAGGCGGTCAAAACAATCAGCAAGATAGCTACCACTAACATCCAGCCACTGACATCTGACCCTCCTTCGGAATGAAGAGAGCGACGGGCACGAGGTTCTTCTTGTTCGATTACCACTGTCTCGGAGTAAGGAGACAGATCAGGTTCGGAGTCATCGACAAGCGAGGGATACTCTACCACAGGAACACTTGCAGCAGGTCGAGGTGATGAATTTGGGGTAACAGGACGAGGTTCCGGTTGCCTGACTGCCTTAGAGCGAGACCCGTCAACCTGACTGGCTACCCCAAAGGAACCAACGATCTGCTGGAGGTGTTGGGCTGACTGAACGACTTTGTCAACTTGTTGTTGTAGCTGGTGATTTTGTTTGACTAGGTTTTGGTTTTGAGCTTTGAGGGAGTCTATAGTCCCCTGTGCGGCTTGTAACTCAGCCGCAAGTTCCCGGTAGACGGAAATAGGTACAGAGGCAGAGTATTTGTTTGCCGATGTTGACGGCGTGTAACGGTCAGTTGGCGGGTTTTGCATAGAGGGATTGCTTGGAGAATTAGAGGTCATTGGTGTAGCAAAACTTCTGTAAGGCAAGAATAGTTGAAATGTGAAGCTAAACGCAGCAATTGTTTGGTGAAAGTTGCTAACTAATCAACCTTACTCCCACACAGAGTTAAATTCAGGGCATTAAGAAGGCAACAACGGAAAAAAGTGTCCGACTGGGCCTGAACCCAAACCAATATCTAGAGAATAGTTTAAGGCTCTTGTGACATAATCCTTTGCCGATCGCACTGCCGACAGCAGATCTTTTCCCAAGGCTAGATTAGCGGCGATGGCGCTACTCAGAGTACAGCCAGTCCCATGGGTATTGGATGTTTCTACCATTGAGGTTGTGAGCGTAGTTAGCTGTTCTCCATCAAACCAGACATCCACACCGCGCAGATTACCTGTCATGCCGCCGCCTTTAACCAGGACGGCAGTTGGTCCGAGTTGATGAATGCGTTGAGCAGCTTCCCGCATATCATCCAATGTATGAATCTCTAAACCCGTCAATAACTGCGATTCGTAGCGATTCGGTGTTACGAGCGCCGCTCTAGGGATTAAAACATCCCGCAAAGACGCTATGGCATCATCATCAATTAGCTGGGCACCTGTACGGGAAACCATTACTGGGTCTACCACCAAGTTCTTCAGTCCTAACGTTTTCACCTGCGACGCCACAGCCTGAATAATGTCCTGGTTGAGTAACATCCCAGTTTTCGTTGCCTGCACACGCATATCACTAACTACGGCCTCAATTTGGGCAACGACTGCCGAGGCAGTTAGGGCATCAACCCGCATGACGCCTTGAGTATTCTGTGCTGTCACGCAAGTCAAAGCACTCGTGCCATGTACGCAGTGCATGGCGAATGTCTTCAAATCTGCCTGTATCCCAGCACCACCGCCGCTATCGGAACCAGCGATCGTTAAAGCGATGGGTACCCTTGATTGAGTTTGAGCTGTCATACTAAAAAAAGAGGAAATTGATTTAGCGATCGCTTTACGGCATAGCCATACTCCAATGTCCGCAATAGTATATAGCGGTAGCGAGGTAAGCCGCATCTGCTGCCCAAACGATTACTGCACCCCATGTGGGTCTATGGTTTCCCTAACCCGAAGCCTTCCTCGAACAAGCCGCAGGTTCCCAGACCTTTTAAATTTTGACTTCAATTGTCATCCACTCTTTTTACTGCCTGGGAAAACGTCGGCGTTGCAGGAATTCCGGGATATCCAATCCTGGTTTAGTACCCGGAGTTTCAGATTTAGGGGCGGGTGGATTTGGGGTTGGTGCGATCGGTCGTCTTTGATAGGGAGTTTCGCGGATAGCTGGTGTGGACTGGGTTTCTCCCGTAAAGCCTGTGGCAATTACAGTAATTCTAATCTCGCCTTGCATCTTGTCATCAATTACTGCCCCAAAAATGATATTGGCATTGGGATCGACGACCTCATAGACCGTTTCTGCGGCTGCATTAACTTCGTGAAGTGTGAGATCGCTGCCCCCCGTGATATTAAGGACCACACCTCTTGCCCCCTCAATAGAAGACTCCAGTAGAGGAGACGAAATTGCCGACATCGCGGCTTCTCTCGCTCGCGACTTCCCGGAACCCACACCAATACCCATTAAGGCTGAACCCGCATCTGCCATCACGGCACGCACATCGGCAAAATCAACGTTAACCAGACCTGGGATCGTAATGATATCAGAGATGCCTTGCACCCCCTGACGCAGGATATCGTCGGCAACTCTAAAGGCTTCCTGAACGGGAGTCTGTTCGGAAATGACCGATAACAGTTTATTGTTGGGAATTACGATCAGGGTATCGACTCGGCTTTGTAAAGCGGCAATGCCTTCCTCTGCCTGAGAGGTGCGACGCCGTCCCTCAAAGGTGAAAGGGCGGGTAACAACGCCAACGGTAAGGGCACCCATTTCTTTTGCCACTTCAGCAACAATCGGTGCTGCGCCAGTCCCCGTACCACCACCCATTCCCGCCGTGATAAACACCAAGTCAGAGTTTTCTATGGCATGAGCAATTTCATCGCGGGATTCCTCTGCGGCTTTTTGACCAATCGCCGGATTCCCACCTGCACCCAGCCCCCGCGTCAATTTCTGACCCATTTGCAAGCGTTTGGGAGCCGAGGCTTGAGCGAGTGCCTGTGCATCGGTATTGATCGACCAAAATTCGACCCCAGCCACCTCGCTTGCGATCATGCGATTGACTGCATTTCCTCCACCTCCGCCGACACCAATGACTTTGATTTTGGCAACGCTACCTGGCACGATGTTGTCACTCCTGGTTTCTTCCCTAGGTATTCCCTTGGAGTCGTACATTTGACTGAACTGTAACCCAGAGTTACCAAAGGGATGAGAATTGTCTACTCCGGCTGATAGTTCGGCGGAGAGCTTGATATGAGAGCTTTCACGGGCAAGCCCTAGTTTACTATTAAGAGTCATTGCAATAGGTCGGGATCGATATACAACTTTATCAGTAATAGGTAGCAATCTGAGTCAACTATAGAGTAAGTCGATTGAAAAACCAACGCACACTTTGTTGAGTGTGTTGGGCGTATTGAAGAGGGCGATTGTCAAGATTCTCTGGTAATAATTTATCAGTAGGCTTGAATGCACCTTGATGGCACTCTTCATTCCTTAATCTTAATGAGTACTAGGTAAGGGCGTTCCATTTCCCTTTGTCATTTGAATGGCTGGGAAGTCTGGATTTTTGAGGTCAATATAGGCAATTTTGCTCGGACTTATATGAGTCGGTAATTCTCGCATCCGATCGAGAATAGCCAGTTGCTCAGTGAATCGGGAACTGTAGGGACCAAAATGGACATTTCCCAACTCGGTTTTGAGGATTAAATTGGCTGGATCTTGCCAATCTATCTCAAAAACTTTGACCGCCGAGTGGTTCACTGCCTGGTAAACTTCCGACCAGTAAGGGCGATATTGAGCGTTTGAGCCAATGACTTTCAGTCTGGGTAATTCAAGGTTTTCCTCCAGATGCCCATAGCTGCTTTTCGGCATCCAAACGCCCTGTTCATCCAACAACCCTGCCGACGAGGTAGAGTTAGAAGTTTTGGTATTTTGGGTAGCGGGCGGTTGAGCGATCGCTACTGGCTTACGTTCTTCAACTTGGATCGTTAATCCTGGCGGCAGCAGTTGACGGCTGACAGTGGCTTTGGCTATGGGGGCTTGAGATTCCAGGGATTTAGCGATCGCCTGGGGTTGGACTTGCAGTAAAGACTGGGGATAAGACAAGGGTAGCAGAGCACGAATCGCTTTCGAGGAAAGAAAGTGATTACCCTCAATGACGATTTGTTCTGGTTGACGAATCACCCAGTCTGGGCGGGTAATCGCCCAGACTAAACTGGTTGCCATACCGCCCACCAAGAGCGATCGCCAAAGCGCCTGAAAGGATTTAATCCGGCGTGTGCGTCGCAACTTCTTACGCCGGGTGGTCAATTCTGTTTGAGAGACTGATGCGATGTTTGCCATCTACTACCGCTCGGGTTCAAAGGATGTAAATTCTCAATGGTGTTTGTCCTTGAAACAATAGTAAAGATAGGCCGGGAGAACCTGAAAAGCTTTACTCATCTGTCCATATCACCCAAGATACTTTTCCCATTTAACCACTCCTTTTCCTAAGCGTGGTCAGTCTGCCATAATACTGTCCCGACTTGCATCAACTACAACTGTTCCCCACACCCTTTCCAACTCAGGGCTGGTGAATTCCCTTAATTGGGACAAGGTAGAGATCTTAATTTAAGCCTTACAGCTAGGATCGATTACCTATCGGGAAAAATGCTTGTTAAGTTTTTGTGGGGTTAAAGCCACTGAGGGGCTATAACCCCCATACAACTAATGTTCCAGATGATTTACGGTGTGACTGCATTAGTCTTGATTAGAATGAAACTGCATCTACTCACGTTTTTCAAAGCCTGTAACCCTTCTAAGACTCTTGTAGTAGGGAATCCAGAGGATCGTCAGTACTATATCGATTTTTCTTCCGTCCGAGGCGGCAGAATTATCGAGGCTTTAGGACGAACGATTATTCGCCTTTCACCGGATGAACCTACCTGTCAGCTGTTTACAGGACATATCGGCTGCGGAAAGTCAACAGAGCTGTTTCGGCTCAAAGCCCAGTTGGAACAACAACAATTTCATGTTGTTTACTTTGAATCGAGTAAAGACTTGGACATGGCAGATGTTGATATCAGCGATATTTTGCTTAGCATCGCCAAGTCAGTCAGCGAAAGTTTGGAAACGGTTGGCATCCACCTCAGACCACGCTACTTTGCGAAGTTATTCAACGACCTCAAGGACTTTTTGCAGACTCCCATCGAACTGTCAGCGGAAGCTCAACTCTCCGTAGGTATTGCTAAAATTACCGCTAAAACCAAAGAAAGTCCCCAACTGCGCGACCAGCTCAGGCAGCACCTAGAACCCCGAACCCAAGGTATTTTGAGTGCTATCAACGAGGAAATTTTAGGGCGGGGAATCGAGGAACTCAAGCGGCGCGGCAAGAAAGGATTGGTGGTGATTGTTGATAATTTGGATCGGGTTGCTCCCAGACCTGTACCCAGTGGGCGATCGCAACCCGAATACCTTTTCATCGATCGCGGTTCTCAGTTACGAGGCTTGAAGTGCCATGTTGTTTACACAATACCCTTAGCCTTGCTGTTCTCTAACGAGTACGAAACTCTGAAGAATCACTTGGGAGGGGGTGTGGCTCCTAAGGTATTGCCGATGGTGCCGATAAGGTCACGAGATGGCAGCCAATTACCCAAAGGAATGGCACTACTGCGGCAACTCGTGCTGGCACGAGCCTTTCCCGACGTTGATGCTCAACAACGGGTGAGTTTGATTCCACAGGTATTTGACAAACCACAAACTCTTGATCGCTTATGTCGCGTCAGTGGTGGTCATGTCCGCAACTTGTTGGGAATACTTTACAACTGCCTGCAACATGAAGATCCACCTCTCTCACGTCCCTGCTTAGAGAGCGTCATTAAGGGCTACCGCGATGACCTCACCTTGGCAGTTGATGATGAGGAATGGAACTTGCTATCTCAAGTCGTGCAACAGCAGCTTGTCAAAGGCGAAAGAGAGTACCAAGTACTTTTACGGAGTATGTTTGTCTACGAATACCGGGATGAATTGGGACGATGGTTTGGGATTAATCCAGCTCTAGCAGAAACGGCACGATTTCGGTCTTTAGCCGCCGCCGCCCAGAAGAACTAATGCACTTCAGTACAAGTAAGGGCTTACCTCAAGCTGCAACATAACTTTATGGACTACCCATTTACATTTTTAATTGGGTAAAACAACGAGCTTTCATAAATTCCCTATTTTCTCACTAGTGGTCAACTACGGGATTAATGCTGTAGACGAGCAGTTTGTCCTATAGAGCATCTATAGGAGAAGCTAAGAGCTTTCGCTTCTCTGGGAATCTTTCTATAGCCGTAGTCAAATAGGTTAGAACAGTGTTGAGCGCTTTCGTGCCGGGAGGCAACTGGATTTGTACTCAGCACTCATCACTCGTCACTCTCACTCAGCACTTGGCTATACCGAGTTGCAACCAAATGTCTCACTTCCTGGATAGGACGTGAGTAGATAGGCATTTGGGGAAAGAGTTCACAAAAGCGCTCTGTATGAATGTAACTTCCTGTTACTTATAGGTGAGATTACACAGATGATAGTATCTCTATCTTAAGATAGAGCAAACCCCATCAAAAATATTCCCTATTAGGGATGCGCCAGCGAAAATCCTAGGAAAAACGGCGACCAATTTTGTCACGCGCTTCGCGGATAATACTCTGCCTCAGTAGCAGGCAGTGCTTATTTCTCCGACTATTCCTTATGAAGGTGGAATTTGAACCCCAGCCGAAAAGAAGGGAATCCTACTACAGTAAAGCCGCTAATTTAATTAAATTTTATTAAGTGATTGATATCACAAGCTGGAAATCGGTGCGTCACATTTACTTACAAGTTTAATCACTAGGTAAATACACTCTTTATCACTGAAGAGAGCCGGGAAATAGTTGAACTTACACTAATCAATCTGTTTCTTAAGTTGGCATATCCTAAGCTCTCAGCAAAATCACTGATACGGACATCCCGCAATTCTCTAAAAATTGCGTGATTCTACGGTAGGTGTGACCTTGCTAAGGGTGGTACTGCTTAAAGGAAACAGGCTTTTTGCGCTTTAGGGGGTTACTTAGGGGCACAAAACCTGGTTGATCTAAGTTTTTGTATTTTTCTCTAATCAGAGTAAAAGCCCTTAACTAGTAGTCATTCGGCACGGGTAATAGTCAAAACATGTATGGAATGAGGGAGCAAAATCGAGTAGAAGAAGTGACAGCAGCCAATGAGCGATCGCTATTAACGTTATCGCGGGCGATTACCCTGTCTGAAGGGCACTTTGCATTAATTTTGGTGCGTTGCAACTATGAGGTCTGCTCGTGGCAAATGTGGCAGCAGCTACAAGAACTTACAGCGGCACCACTAACTGAGCTAGTACTACAACCCTCTATCAAAAGCCTCTATAGCACCATTCTCGCTACCCTTAGCGGTCAGCAGAGAGGTGCCCCGATCGTCGTATTTGGCTTAGAGTCTGTAACCGCGATTGACTCAGTGCTGATTTCGACTAACCAGATGCGAGATGAATTTCGTAAAAGCTTGACAGTGCCGCTAGTCTTGTGGGTGACGGACGAGGTACTGCAAAAGCTAACCCGCTTTGCTCCGGATTTTAAGAGTTGGGCGGCTACATCGATCAAGTTTGAACTTGCTACCGATCAGTTGCTTACGTTGTGGCATCAAACCGCCAATATCCTCTTTGCCACCATTTTGGGTAGCAATTTGGGGGAGTTCCTGCCCAATAGCGTCCTCAATTTAGCTCCCAGTTGTCGCCGACGGCAGGAACTTGAGTCGGCGTTGCGGGACTTGCACTCTCGTGAAGTTGTCTTAGAACCAGCGATAGTATCGACTTGGCGATTTATACGTGCACGGGATGCCTTTTGTAATGACCAGATTGATCTTGCCTTAGAGCTGTATTTACAGACTCTAGACTTTTTGCAGCAGGAACAAAGAGGCTGGGAAGATGGGGAGACACAAAGATGGGGAGATGGGGAAAATTTACCTTCCCACCTTCTCACTCCCTCACTTTCAGAGCGTATTGGAGTGCTGCTCCATCACATCGGTTGGTGTTATTGTCGCCAAGCTGAGTTGCACTCGGTCAATAGTCGCAGCAACTGGGAACAGGCTAGGGAAATATTCGTGGCAAGCATGGAAATGTTTGCAGCAGCGAGACGCTCAGATTTGGTTGCTCAGTTAACAATTCAGCTAGGCGAGGTACTCCAACACCTACAAAACTGGACAGAGTTACAGGCATTAGCTCTACAGTCTTTAGCACAGCCTGAAGACGAAAATAATCCAGGGCAACGTATGGCAGCTTATGGTTTTTTGGCAGCTGTTGCTCTAGGAAAGTCGAATTGGGAGGAGGCAAAAGCTTTTGCCACCAATGCTCTGAGCATTCTTGTACGCTTAGAGCCACCTCAGCCCCAGGAGACTATGGCTAGCACATTCTCTGTAGCCGTACAAAATTCAGGGTCTAGCCTAGATTTTCCACCACTTCCCAATAGCCAAGCGTTACTGCGGAGTATTGATCGCTATCACGGAAGGTATAGCCTGATCTTGGCTAAAGCACACAGAAAACTGGGTCAGCCATTAGCTGCAATCACTACTTTAGAACAAGCCATAGAGCGAGAAAACAGCCAGCCAAACACTCTACAGCAGCATCCACAACTCTATATTGAGATTTTGGAAGAATTGCGATCGCTTTATTTGGAGCAGCAAGAATACCTGCGAGCCTTTGAACTCAAGCAAGAGCGCCGCTCGATCGAGCAAAAATATGGATTTTGTACCTTCGTCGGCGCTACCTCCTTGCAGCCCTTTACTCGGCAAGGTAAGGCAATTTGCCATTCGCCTCTGGAAATCGTTGCCGCTGGACGTTTGCCGGATGTCAATCGCCTGATCGAACGTCTGAGCCGCAACGACCACAAACTGACCATAATTCATGGGTCTTCCGGCGTCGGCAAAACTTCGCTGATTAATGCCGGTTTAGTACCAGCCCTGGAAGCACGAATTATTGGTACCAGAACCGCTGTGCCTGTTGTGCAGACAGTTTACAGGGATTGGGCTGGAGAATTGGAAAAACGTTTAAGCAGCGCTTTGCGCATCAATGGTCAGGGGTTAGAGGCTAGCGATCGCTTACAAGAGCAACAGTCTCCTGAGGCTCGACAACAGTCAAAACTTCAAACAGTCTTAGAACAGTTGCGGCTTGCTGCCGAGCGGAGCTTATTAACCGTTCTCATTTTTGACCAGTTTGAAGAATTCTTTTTCGTCTGTACCAACTTGGCTGAACGCAGTCAGTTTTATGATTTTTTGGCGCAATGTCTGAATCTTCCCTTTGTGAAAGTCATTCTCTCGCTCCGAGAAGATTATCTGCATTATTTGCTGGAGTGCGAACGCTATAGCAATCTCAATGCCATCAATAACAACATTCTGGAGCGACAGCTTCGCTATCACTTAGGCGATCTTTCCCTGCAAGATGCTAAAAATGTCATTACCTCTTTAGCGGAGGTGTCTCAATTTCAGCTAGAGGACTCTCTGATTGAGGCACTTGTGGAAGATTTAGCGGCAAGTTCGGGAGCTGTGCGTCTAATTGAGCTACAGGTTGTGGGAGCGCAGTTGCAAGCTGAGAAAATTACAACCCTAGAACAATATCAAGCTTTCGGTGCCCAACCTAAGGCATCTTTAGTAGAGCGATCGCTGTTAAACGTCATCGCTGATTGTGGACAAGACAATGAAGATACTGTTTGGCAAGTTTTATTCTCCTTAACGGATGACAGAGGTACTCGCCCTTTGAAAACGCAAGCCGAATTGGTGAGTACTCAGCCATCACTCCTCACTAGCACTTTTCAACAGACAACAGACAAACTTAACTTGATTTTGAGAATCTTGGTGGGTTCGGGTTTAGTGTTTCGAGTGCCGGAAGAGCCACAAGAGCGATATCAACTCGTTCATGATTATTTAGTCGAACCCATTCGCCAAAACTATCAGCAGCGTACTCAAGGGAGGATTGTTGCACGGCTAGAACGCAGCGAAACTGAACTCTTGCGGGTGCGCAAGCAACGACAGCGAGCGATCGCACTGGGAGTGACCATGACATTCTTAGCCGTTACGATTGGGGGATTGGGATGGCGAGCAGAGGTTGAAAGAAGACTGGCGGCAACGCTCTCAGTCAATGCTCAACTTAGTGCTGTTAGTGCTTCCTCTGAAGCGCTGTTTGTCTCCGATAAACAGTTTGATGCACTCCTGGAAGGATTAAGAGCGGGAAGACGGCTCAAGGAGATAGAAACTCTTAATCCCCCCTCTGTAAAGGTGAAACCAGATACCCGTTTCCAAGCGATCGCAGCTCTTTCACAAGCACTTTACGCCACTTTTGAGCGCAATCGCTTGGAAGGGCATAGTGATGTAGTTTGGAACATTAGTTTTTCACCGGATGGTCAGCTCATTGCCTCAGGTAGTCGGGATAAAACCGTGAGACTGTGGGGTCTGGATGGAAGGTTTGTCACTATCCTTAAAGGTCATGAGGATAGCGTTACTAGCGTGGCTTTTAGTCCGGATAATCAGCTAGTTGCTTCTAGTAGCTGGGATGGCACAGTCAGGCTCTGGCGTCGCGATGGTACGCCTGTGAGAACGCTCACTGGTCATGACGGTCACGTATATAGTGTGAGCTTTAGTCCGAATGGGCAGCTAATTGCTTCTGCTGGTAGCGATCGCACTATTCGACTTTGGACAATTGGCGGTAAGTTGATTCGCACGCTTAACGGTCATGAGGATGTAGTGCAGTCGGTAAGCTTTAGTCCCACAGGTGAGCTGATTGCTTCTGCCAGTAAGGATAAAACGATCGGGCTGTGGACAGTGCAAGGAAATTTACTGCAAATTTTCAAAGGGCATAGCGGCAAGGTTAACTGTGTAACCTTCAGTCCCGATGGTCAGTTCATCGCCTCAGCTAGCGATGATCGCACGGCGAAGCTTTGGGACCTCTCTGGCAAGCTGCTCAAAACCTTCGATAATCATCAGAATTGGGTGTTGGCGGTCGCGTTCAGTCCCGATAGTCAACGGCTGGCAACGGCAAGTGCTGACAATACCGTAAAACTCTGGCAACGCAACGGAACTTTATTGAAAACGTTTACAGGGCACAGTGACAGCGTTACTAGCGTTAGTTTTAATCCTCTTGGTCTGAAGGATTGGGGATTAGGGACGGGAGATGGGAAAGATGCTCTTCCAGTCCCTCTTCTTGCTTCAGCCAGTCTGGACAAGACAATTAAACTGTGGGAAGGTCGCGAACGGTCTCGCCTAATTTTGCAGGGGCATCGGGCTGCTATTCAAGATGTCACGTTTTCACCGGATAATCAGCTAATTGCCACTTGTGGTACTGACGGGACTGTGAAAATTTGGAGTCGAGCTGGTCAGTTACTTAACTCCTTGAGCGGGCATAGGGATGGCGTCTGTAATGTTAGCTTTAGTCCTGACGGTCAGCTCATCGCCTCTGGTGGTGGGGAGGGAATGGTAAAACTTTGGAATCGTCGCGGTACTTTGATTCAGACGTTGAAAGGGCATACTGACTCAGTATTAAGTGTCAGCTTTAGTCCTAACTCGCAACGGCTGGCGTCTACCAGTCGGGATGGAACGGTGAAACTTTGGAGTCGCGATGGTAGTTTGATTAAGACTTTAAGAGAACCTGGCGATCGCGAAGCGGGACTCTCAGGAGGCGTAGCGCTCCCAACTTTGCCAAAACCTGGTAAGGAACACCAGAAGGCAGTTCCCGTCAATGCTGTCACCTTTAGCCCTGATGGTCAACTGCTTGCCTTGGCTAGTGATGACCAGACGGTGAAGCTCTGGACGGCTGATGGAGTATTGCTGAAAACCCTGCGAGGTCACAGTAATTTGGTTTTAGATGTCAGCTTTTCACCAGATTCTCAGATGCTGGCTAGTGCCAGTTATGACAATACGGTGAAACTCTGGAACCGCAAGGGAGAGATAATCAGAACATTGAAAGGCTCTACTGATAGCGTCGCTCGCGTTCGCTTTAGTCCCAGTGGAAAAATTCTCGCAACGACCAGTTGGGACAACCAGATACAGGTTTGGCGGCTTGACGATACGTTGATTAAAACCTTGGAGGGGCATAAGGACCGTGTTACCAGCATTAGCTGGAGCAATGACGGAAAGGCACTTGCCTCTGCCAGCGAGGACAAAACGGCGATCGTGTGGAATTTGGATTTGGACGAGCTGTTGAACGAGAGCTGCAACTGGCTGCGAGACTATCTACAAACCAACCCAAAAGTGAGACAGAGCGATCGCAATCTTTGTCAGCCACTGGAGGTAAGAAAAATCAAGAAAATCTAATATTTAAGTAGAAGCCAAGTGATATCTATGTCAGGTGTATTTTCCGGACTAGAAGTCACTTGGTCTGCAAAGAGATATAGGCTTAGGGGCTTCCTGGCATAGCCTGTGTTAGAGTGAGCGTAACTCCTTTGCAGTAGTTTTCCTCCAGCTTGTGTAAGGATTATGGTAATTACAAAACGTGGCCTTGTTCTTGGGGCGACAGCATTAGTATTAACAACTGATGCGGTTACAGGCGCGGGCCTTCATTTGTCCAAAAGTCAGGCATTTTTTAGTGAAAGTCCTAAAGAGCTAGTTGATGAAGTTTGGCAAATCATTGACCGCCAATATGTAGATGGTACGTTTAACCAACAGGATTGGCGAGCCATTCGCAGCGACTATGTGGTAAACAAAACTTACACGAACCAGGAAGAAGCTTACACCGCCATCCGGGAAATGCTGAAGAAGCTGGGGGACCCTTACACCCGGTTCTTGAACCCAGAAGAGTTCAAGAATATGCAGATCGATACATCAGGGGAGTTAACGGGTGTGGGGATTCAGCTTGCTCAAGATGAGAAAACGAAAAAGTTGACGGTGATTGCACCCATTGAGGATACACCAGCGTTTAAGGCGGGTGTCTTGGCAAAAGATATCATCGTCAAGATTGACGGTAAGAGTACCGAAGGCATGGATGTCAACGACGCCGTCAAACTGATTCGAGGTCAAGAAGGAACCCAAGTGTTGCTGACTATTCAGCGAGGTGATAAGCAAGTCGATTACCCACTAAGACGGGCACGAATTGAAATTCATCCTGTTCGCTACAACGTTCAGAACACTCCCACTGATAAGGTTGGCTACATTCGCCTAAACCAATTCAGTGCCAATGCAGCAGAGGAAATGCGCAATGCCATCAAAGATTTAGAGAAGCAACAGGTGAATGGCTATGTTTTAGACCTGCGCTCTAACCCAGGTGGCTTACTTTATGCCAGCATTGAAATTGCTCGGATGTGGATAAACGATGGCGCAATTGTCTCGACGGTTGACCGA
>JALYGX010000076.1 GCA_030776905.1 Cyanobacteriota bacterium
TGCGCCAAGGCTGGGTAAGTAGGGAAAAATTGTTTCTCTATTCAAGGAACCGGTTCGCAGATCGCGACAAAAAGCAATAATTGGTACTGCAATAGCAAATTCTCGCGATAGAGTGGCTAATAAACAAACTAGACCCGATAAAAAGCGTTTTTCAATAATAATCAGATATATTGCCAAATTAATTAAAGCGTAACCACCTAGATCGATTAACGTTGGATAAAAGGCAAATATCTTAGTAGCGGCAATACAGCTAAAAACATTTAATAAAAAAAAGAGTTTAACAAAAATATTTCTATTATAGATTTCAATTATCAAGCATAAAGACAAAGAAAATATAAATATGTATACATAATTCATTATTTCAAAGCTCTTAATAACATCTCCTGTAAAATAGTAAGGAATACGAGTTAACAGTATGAGGAAGGGACGAAGTTGTGTATTATAGTTGCCCGCCGTTAATTTTTCAGTCAGCATTTTTGCATACTGAATTCCGTCGTAGCCCAAGCCTCCATTAATAGTAATTTTTCCAGTAGCTAGTGATATGAGTCTGAATAAAGTAACGCTTCCTATGGACAGAATTAAATTACTAATTAGGTTTCGATTAATGTATATCGGCTTAATCATCACTTGGTTGGCTAGCTTCCATTACTGGGTATCTTTTTGATTCTTGGCTAGAAATATTCGCCGCAGAAGCAGAATCTGTTTCTACAGTCACATAACGGGGTCGATTTCGCACAAAATCTAAAATTCGTAAAATATATTCTGCCATGATACCGAGAGCTAAGAAAGTAATTCCAAAACAAAAAGCAATGACAGCAGCAAGTGTAGGCCAGCCTTCTACAGGACTACCAAAAAGTAGTGTTTTTAGAAAGATAAACATTCCATAAGCAAAAGCCCCCCCTGACATTATCAATCCCAGAAAAGTAATCAGCCGTAAGGGTGCTGCGGAGAAGCCAAAGAAAGAGTCAAGAGCAAGGCGCAGACGTTTGCTAAATGTCCACTTTGATTTGCCACGAGTACGAGCTGAACGATGATAATAGATTCTCTTGCTGCGGAAACCCGGCCAAAGCATCAAGATGAATATATTGACATTTGGTTCACCATGACTGCGAATGAAATCTATCGGTCGCCTTGTCAGTAGAACAAAATCGACCCCGCCTTCTGGTAACCTTACATCACCGATCCGATTGAACAACCAGTAAAATACTTTCGCTCCTTGACGAGCCAGCCAGCTATCCTTGCGCGAACTTCGAGTGCCAATCACTACTTCAGCTCCGTCTCGTGCATGTGCTAGCATTTCCATCACTAAATCTGGGTCATCCTGGAGGTCGGCTGAAAGGATGACGGCTGCATCTGTCTGAACTTGAGTCAACCCGGCTTCAATCGCCGCGTGCGATCCAAAATTGCGAGATAAAGAAACGTAGTGAACAAAAGAATAGGAAGTATGAGCCTGACGCATTACTGCGAGAGTCTCATCAGTTGACCCATCATCAACTAGCATCAAGTGATATTCAGTCTGCGCATCTCTGTGCTGAATTGCCTCAATCCGAGCCAGGATAGCAGGGATATTATCTGCTTCATTTAGACAAGGAACAATAAATGTTACAGACTTTAAGCTTGCAAAAATCTGCATAATTCTCATACTAAAAATTACCTTTCAAAAAGTTAGGAATCTTTGTCCAATCTGGCTAATATCTCCTGAATTTGTTCATTCATTTGCTTTAACTGCTCTTGGTATTTTTTTACTTGACTTTCAAGCTTTTTAATGGTTCTTGCCGTCCCAACAACAGAACCATCAGGAATATCTTCTGTTATCATCGTGCAAGGTTGAACAATTACATTGTTACCAATTGTCACCCCAGCCGCTATACACCCAGGTCCTGGCAGAAAACAATTTGAACCAATTGTCGTTTTCTTGTACGTGATGTAAGTATGTTCGGGATCGAGACCTGTTTTCCCAGCTAATGCCTGCTTATGGCTTGAGTGGCTCCAAATATACATACATACGCCTATTTGGGTATAGTCTCCAATTTCAAGCCCTCCTTGGGCATCAAGAATTGCATTTTCACCAATCCAAACGTATTTACCTAATTTAAGCTTTTCTTGACAAAGAATCTTTGCGCCTTCACGAATACGGCAACCCTCTGGAAGACCTAGAAAACTTGATCGTTCTCTATCAGTCAAAGTCTGAGTTACTTGGTAGCGAAGAATCTGATGACGAAGCTCTATTGGTGTATCGGGTTCAAAAATTTCCATACTTCTTTGGTGCTCTACATGGGCTTATTCACCCTATATAGTTCAGTAATAAATTGTCAGAGCTGACATAGCAAATTTAGCTGCTAGTAATAATAAAAATTCCTATAAGAACTACTCCTAATCCAAGTAGCTTGCCCAATGAAACAGACTCTCGAAACAAAATAGCAGCGCTAAGAGTTACTAGCAGAAAAGTTAGACTAACCAACAAGGGATAGGCTGTGCTGAGAGGTTCTGTGGCTATCACTCGAAACCAGATCAGACTTGCCGAACCATAGGCAATGAAGCCAATGACGAATAGCGGTTCGGTGGCAAGGCGAAGTAAAGCATTGGGCAACTGTGCGAAATTTCCCCCTAATCCACCTGCTCGAATCACCCCAGTACGTAACAAGAGATTCGCTACTACTGTCAATCCAGCCGACAATAACACTAGCCACAAGCCGCGCTTTGTCACTGGCTTACCTCATAGGAAAGAACACGAGGCTGATGATTCAGAACGGCGAGGAGACTTTTAGCAACATAATCGACTTGCTCTTCTGTCATAGCTGGGTGAATGGGCAGTTGGAAATTATGGGCAACTGCATAGTCAGTGTTAGGCAGTGGTGGAATACGAGCGATATTTGTATTCCGATAGCAGGGTTCATGGTGAGCCGCCATTACGCCCCTGCGTGTCGGAACGCCTTGGCGATGTAATTCGTTCATGACTTCCAAGGGTGTCATCCCTGCGTCCGGTTGCAATGACAACATATAAGACTGCCAATTCCCCTGACAACTTTCTGGTTCTTGCGGTAGCACTATCTGAGAGCATTGGCTCAAATATTGCTGATAACCATTAGCTATTTTACGCCGCAGATGTAACATTTCTGGCAAGCGTCCCATCTGTACCACTCCCACAGCTGCCTGAATATCTGTGATCCTCATGTTGTAGCCCACAACTGGGTAAGACTCAATCAGCGGTTTGTCGGCATTGTGGCGCTGAAAATCGTTTAAATCCATGCCTTGATGACGCAGTAACCTCAACTTAGCTGCCAACTCATCATCATTCGTGACGATTATGCCCCCTTCGCCACAAGTTACTATCTTGCGAGCATGAAGACTAAAAACAGCAACCTCTGCATCTTGTCCAACTGGACGCCCATAATAGTGACTACCAATGGCACAAGCGGCATCCTGCAAGACGTGCAAACCATGTTTGGCTGCCAGTTGATTAACTGCATCCATGTCACAGGGCATTCCTAGCTGATCGACAGGGATAATAGCACGGGTGCGAGGGGTTACTAGACTGGCAGCATGGGCAATGTCAAGGTTGTGGGTAGCCAAATCGATATCGCAGAATACTGGAGTCGCTCCCACATGACGCACAACGTTCGCAGTGGCGATAAATGAGTAGGATGGGACGATCACTTCATCTCCAGGACCAATACCCCAAGCATGAAGAATTAAGAAGGCCCCCGTTGTCCAGGATGAAACGCCTATCCCATGACGCACTCCAGTTGTTTGGGCAAATAGCCGTTCTAACTCGGCTAGCCGTGGACCTCCCACAATCCAACCAGTGGTGATGGTTGCAGCGGCTGCTTCAGCTTCTTCTGCAAACATATAAGGTTTACTAAAAGCAATGGGATGGTTCATGCCTCAACCTCAGACCAGGCTCGTTCTAAGTCATGAGCTAGCAAAACAGCTGGATCAGGAAAGGTGGTGCGGAACCATTGGACTGTCCGTTTCAATCCCTCTTCCAAGTCAATTTCCGCCCGGTAGGCTAATATTTCTTCTGCTAATCTTGTGTCTGCTTGTAGATGCAATACATCTCCTGGTCTTGGATCGATGTAATCAGGTTTAATGTCATCTCGACCTACTGCTTTGAGAATGGCTATGGCAATTTCAGCAACACTGACTGCCTTGCCATAGGCTATATTCGTCACTCGCCCAATTAAGGCATCAGATTCAGCAGTGGCAATGATTCCTCGTACTGTATCCGTAACATAGGTGAAGTCGCGGGCATTACTACCATCACCATAGATTAGTGGCGGCTTTCCGTTGAGAGCGCGAATAATGAACTTGGGAATTACCTCTGCCAATACGCCCTCATAGTGTTCTCGCGGACCATAGGTATTAAACGGGCGCACGACGGTGGTGTGCATTCCGTAGGTGCGATGATAGGCTTTGGTGTAGTGTTCCCCAGCTAGTTTCGCTCCTCCGTAGACTGTTACGGGTTCTGGAATCGTGGTTTCTTCTGAGAGAATGCGATCGCGCCCGTTCCCGTACACTTCTGAAGACGAACAATACACGTATCGCGGTACACCACAACGCCGTGCGGCTTCTAAAGTTATTAGGGTTCCTGTAGCATTAGTTGCGTGATTTTGCAAGGGGCGACCAATTGATAGCCGCACACACTCAACTGCCATGTGGAACAACACATCTACTCCCTGACAAAGTTCAGCTAGCAATTCGGCATCAAGAATACTTCCTTCTACCAGCTTGAAGTGGGGATGAGCAAGAGCTGATCCTAAGTTTTCTCGAACTCCAGAGGCAAAATTGTCAAGCCCAATCACTTCATCACCCCGTGCTAGCAGCGCATCACACAGATGGGAACCGATAAATCCAGCCGAGCCGGTAACTAAAATGCGACGCACGGACTTTTCATCTCCGATACAGTTTCCAGGTTGAGCTTCAGTGCCGATGAGATTCGCTCCAGTAACCGAACATTTCTTAACCCTGCTTCCCCATCTACTGGTTCGGCTGAGTTACCAGCACAACTACGGGCGAAGTGACTCATGAGTATTGACAAGGGTTCCGTGCTAGGAATCCTCGGCGTCCAGACATCACCAATACGGTACTCTGGAAGAATTAGCTGCCGTCCATCACCGTTTTTCCCATTGATGCTGATGCCTGTGTCATAAACCCGTACCTTCTCATCGGGTTCAAGGTCATTCCACACTACCATCTTGCGGTCTCCCGCAATCAGAGTTTGCCGAATTTTTACAGGGGAGATCCAAGATAGACGCAAGTGGGCAATCCGGTTGTCAGGATAATGCAGCGTCACAAATGCCATGTCAGCAAAACCCTGGTTAACATGACAGTGACCAGTAGCAACAATATGGACTGGTTCTTGGTTATCAAACAAGTAGTCTAGGATTGATAAGTCGTGGGGACCCAGATCCCACACGACATCAGTATCAGACTGAAACAGTCCCAAATTAATCCGGGTAGCATCGTAATAAGTCAGTTTCCCTAATTCCCCAGTATCAATTAACTGACGGATGCGCTGCACAGCTCCACTAAAAAGGAACGTGTGATCCACCATCAACACTACTCCGGCTGTTCGTGCGGCTGAAACCATTTCCTCCGCCTCAGCTATCGTTGCTGCCATCGGTTTTTCCAGCAAGATGTGTTTGCCAGAGGCGATCGCTCGCATTGCCAGGGGGTAATGAAAGCGTAGGGGAACGGCAATGACAACCGCCTGAATATTCGGATCGGCAAATATTACCTCGGCATCAGCAACAGCTTGAGCTTGGGGATACAGTGTTGCTGCTTGAGCCAAGCGTGCTAGATCGTGATCGCAGATTGCCGCTAAACACAAATCGGGATTATTCTGGATATTCCGTGCTAGGTTAGGCCCCCAGTAGCCATAACCAATCAGACCAACAGACAGTTTCACATTAACTCCTCACTCACAAAAAACTCTCGAATCGCCGAGGCGACTTGATGCTGCTGTGACAAGGTAATGCTAGGGTAAATTGGCAGAGATAAGCAAGTCCGTGCTAATGTTTCTGCATTGGCTAGACTTCCTTCTTTTCCTTGTTCGTATCCAGCAAAGCAAGGTTGCTTATGCAATGGAATTGGGTAATGCAAGCCGCAAGTAATATTACGCTTTTTGAGAAACTCCAGTAAATTATCTCGTTGCTCCGTGCGTACTACATAAAGATGGAAGACATGAGACCGATCACTAGCAACTTTTGGTAGTACTAACGGTAAGTCTGCCAGTAAGTCATGGTAAACACGAGCGGCTGTCTGCCTCTGAAGAGTCCACTGCGATAAGTAAGGGAGTTTAGCCGCTAAGAAGGCAGCTTGGATCTCATCCATCCTGTAGTTGTAGCCAATCTCTTCATGGAGATAACGTTGCCGTTGACCATGATCGCGCAGCATTCGAGCCAGAGTAGCATCTTCTTCGTTGTTACATACTAAAGCTCCTGCTTCGCCGGCTGCTCCCAGATTCTTGCCTGGGTAAAAAGAAAAACAGCCCATCCGACCTATACTACCAGCAGGTCTACCCTTGTAGTCCGCAAGATGAGCCTGAGCTGCATCTTCAATTAGGGAAATACCGTAACGGTT
>JALYGX010000077.1 GCA_030776905.1 Cyanobacteriota bacterium
GTCAAGCAGCATTATCCCATAATGTTTTTATAACTGACGGTATGTACTGTTTCCCAAATCATCAGGGCTACAACGCCATGCGTCTGAGTTTTGCTAACAAGCTGGAAGCGATCGAGCAGGGAATCTCAATACTGGGTAAACTGCTCAAAGATTATCAAAAGCTGCGTTAAAGTACTCCTTATCTATGTTTGGCGCTTGGGGTAGCCGCCGTGCTGGTGCGATCGCCAAACGCTATCCTGTGACAAAGGACGATTAGGGGAGGAGACAAGGTGACGGCTTCCGAGAATTTGAGCAAAAGCGACTATCAATCCCAGGTAGAAAAAGTAATAGAAACGCTGCAAAAAGACTTGCCGACACTATTTGAGAAAGATATCTCCTACGACATTTACACCCAAGATATCTGCTTTCAAGATCCAGTTAATCGCTTTAAAGGAAAGTTCAACTACAGAATTATCTTTTGGACGCTGCGATTTCACGCTCGGCTATTCTTTACAGCAATCTACTTCGATCTGCATGATGTAAAGCAAACCGATGAACAGATAGTCACAGCCACTTGGACAGTTCGTGGCACCTTGCGACTTCCCTGGAAACCTCGCCTATTTTTTAATGGCGACTCTACTTACAAACTGACCAAATACGGTTTAATTTATAATCACCTCGATACCTGGGATCGGAAACCCAGCGAGATACTAAAACAGTTCCTCCCCACTAGTGATTAACGGCTATTAAGAAAAGAGAAAAAAACGACAACTTATAGACTAAGGTTACGAAAATAGCCATTTTCATCGCCTGCTGATGGCACATCGGATGATGGCTGGTAATGCAATGGTAGTGTGACGGTAAACGTTGTCCCAATTCCGACAACACTATCTACGGTAATCGTACCTCCGTGCAATTCTACACATTTCTTGACGATCGCTAATCCCAGCCCCGTACCAGGAATCGTTCCCACATTACTGGCTCGCCTAAAGGACTCAAATAGCTGCTCTAGGTCTTTTTGGGGAATACCGATACCGCAATCTCGAATGTGGAAAACGGCTGATTCTCCATCGCAAATCAGGTCAAATTGCACAGTACCCCCCTCAGGAGAATACTTCAGCCCATTTGAGAGCAAATTACTCACGATATGCTCCAACAGTTTGGCATCCATCTGGACGTTGGTACAGTCGCCTTGGGTTACAAGGGTCAACCTATGCTGGTGATTGCTACTGATGTGTTCGTCATCCGCAAGCTCTTGCATATTTTCTACAACTTGGTGACAGAAGTCTGCCAAATCCATCGGTGCTGGCTGGAACTCAAGTTTCCCCGCTTCCGCTCTACCAATTGTCAAAACATCCTCTAATAGCTGGGTCATCCGTTTCACAGCGCCTTGAATGCGTATTAGGTGATTCAGTTTTCTCTCGTCAGACAACTTTTGACTGTAGCGTTGGACTAGTTCAGCCGAAGATTGAATCGTCGTTAGCGGCGTGCGGAACTCGTGGGAAACTAAGGACACAAAGCAAGAACGGAGTTCGCCAAGTTCTCTTTCCTTTTCCAATGCCTTCAGCATTTCTGCTTCAGCCTGCTTACGCTCCGTAATGTCCTCAACGATATCCAAAGCGTAGAGGATTTCTCCAGCTTCGTTGCGGAGCGCCATCAAGGTCAAATTTACCCAAAAAATCTCTTGGTTCTTTTTGACGTAACGTTTTTCTCGTTTAAAGCTATCAATTTCTCCTTTTTTTATGCGATCGCGCTGGGAGACTTCCTGCTGCCAGTCTTCGGAATAAGTAATATCCTCACAAGCGAGGGTCATTAATTCGGACTCGCTGTACCCCAGCATTTCACAAAACGCTTGGTTCACTCTGAAGAAGCCATTCTCCCAAATGGCTAGCGACATACCGATAGGTACTTCGTCAAACACTCTGCGGAATTGTTCTTCGCTCAACCGCAAAGCCTCAACAGCCTGCTTACGTTGGGTGATGTCCTCGACCATAGCCAAAACCTGGAGAATTTCTCCTGCCTCGTCGCGTAGTACTATGGCGGTTACATTCACCCAGAGAATTTCTTGATTCTTTTTGAGGTAACGTTTTTCTAGCTGAAAGTCATCAATCTCTCCTTTCATCAACTGCTCGATATAGGGAATTTCCTGCTCCCAGTCTTCGGCATGAGTGATATCCGCACAAGTGAGGGACATTAATTCGGATTTTGTGTACCCCAGCATTTCACAAAAAGCTCGATTCACCCTAATGAAGCGTTTTTCCACGTCTTCCAGTGCCATGCCGATCGGTGCTTCGTCAAACACCCGGCGAAATTGCTCTTCACTTTGGCGAAGAGCGGCTTCTGCCCTCAGGTGTTCGGCAATCTCGACCTGTAGTTGCTCGTTCGCCTGCTTTAACTGAACAGTACGTTCCTCAACTCTTGTTTCTAGCTCGACCATCGCCTGTTGTAGTGCTGCTTCTGCTCGCTTGCGGTCAGTGACATCTTGGCAAAGAGATAGAAGCGATACTACCTTACCCGACTCATCAAAAAGGACAGAGTTGTGCCATTCACAATAAACAACTCTGCCATCTTTGGTGTAGTTGCGGTTAGAGTCTACTGCACACTGTTGAGTCCCATTCATTAAGCCACGCAGGATGTCATTGACTAACTCAACGTCTTCTTCATAGATGAACGACCAACCACCGAAATGTAAGCCAAGTAATTCTTCAGCTTTCCAGCCAAACATTTTTTCTGCCTGCTGCGACCAACGTTGCAAGCGCAATTCCCGATCCCACTCCATTACAGCTAGAGGTGAGTTGTCTACATGAAGCGCCAAGCGTTGATAAGCATTTTGCAGTGCGGCTTCCGCCTGTTTGCGATGACTAATGTCAAAAATGACACCATCCAGCCAGAGGAATTCTCCCTGCTCTCCAAAGACCCCCTGTCCTCTTTCGGAAACCCATCTCAAGCTGCCATCAACGTGGACAATCCGATATTCGAGGGTGAAAGGTTGGCGTTCTCTCAACGCTGCGTCTATAACTCGCTCGACCCTTTCTACATCTTCTGGATAGATAATGCTACCAAACGTGCGAGTGCCGCCGCAGGCAAAATCAGAAGCCGGATAGCCACAAAGGTTTTCAATAGCATCGCTGATAAACATACCCTGCCAGTCTTCGCTATGAGCGCAGCGATAAACCACACCGGGAATGTTTGCAACCAGGGTTCTGAACTGCTCCTCACTCTCCCGCAGGGCTTCTTCCGCCCGTTTGCGCTTGCTAATATCTGTATGTGAGCCTACTATTCGCACGGGGTTCCCTGCTTCATCCCACACGGCCTGCGCCCGCGACAAAATCCATTTGTAGCTACCATCTTTGCACCGAACTCGATACTCCGCGATGTACTGTGGCGTTTTGCGTTCCAGATGCTCTTGGCGAACTTGCATCACCCGTCCCAGGTCATCGCGATGGACTCGTGTCTGCCAGTCATCCCAATAGTTGGAAAACTCATGCTCTTCGTAACCTAGCATTTCTCTCCACCGTGCTGAGTGGAAGCACTGATTGGTTTGGATGTTCCAGTCCCAGATGGCATCTTTATTAGCCTGCAAAGCTAATTTCCAGCGTTCTTCGCTTTCTCTTAAGGCTGACTCTATGCGGTTGTGATCGCTTAGTTCCTCAACAACCTGTTTGGTTGCTGTGGTATCTTTTGCCACTCCATAGAGTCCATCTTCAGCTTGTGCTACTCTCCAAGACAGCCATCTGTAGCTTCCATCTTTGTGGCGATAGCGGTTTTCATACTCAACCAGATCGTCTTGACTACACCAGTGCAACGCTCTTTGCGTGGATTCCACGTCATTTGGATGGACAAACTCAATCCAAGGTTGCGATCGCAGTTCCGATTGAGTCCATCCCAGAACTTTTTCCCAGGCTGAGTTTAGCTGTTTAAAGTATCCGTCTTGCCCATAGATGCACACTAAGTCGAGTGATAACGTCAAAAATACATCCAGACCGGATTTTGCCTTTGCCGGTTGTTCAGTTGCTTGACGTTGAGGCTGAGGAACGTTCATTCCGGGGCACCGACTGTAATAAAGGCTACAAAGATGCTGCTAGACAGCTATCTAACTTTTACTATTTAAGCTTTCAGTATAACGATGTATAACGTTGAGGATTTTGTGCGATCGCTTCTGGGATTAGCAACTATCCGACTTTTTGCCAAAATTCTTCTCATTACAATAGAGGTTCAATTTATTGCGTCTACTTACACTTTTGTAATAAATCTTTGAATTAACAATTTTACCGCTAGGCTCTAGATTACCTTACTTCTACTATTAAGTTTAAAAAGCCAGTAACTACTAAAATAGGGCTTATAGTAGTAAAAGCAGATATATTCGAGCAAGCAGCTCTGTCGTTTTGCTCACCGAAAATACTATGAGCGCAGGGAAAAGCCTTGAGCTTTCTCCTCTTCTATCTCAGTGTCCGTTTTGAGAAATTCTAATAAACGCCTGCAAAATATTTGGTTTAAGGTTTAGAGCAGACTGCATCACCAGGAAAATCTTTCCATCGCCCAAACAATGAAGCTCTTTTTTTAGCTGCACATAGGCGGAGTATTTCTTTCTTTTCGCCGTATTATCTGATAATTGTGTAGCTCACCGTTGGGCATCGTAGTGCCGCTGAGGTTTGCTCCATCTAAATTGACTCCACTCAAATTTGCATCCCTCAAATTTGCCCCGCTCAAATTGGCACCACTTAAATTCGCATTACTGAGATTTGCACCACTCAAGTCTGCCCAGATTAAGACTGCCTGACTCAAATCTATCCCACTCAGGTTAGCTCCCTGTAGTTTAGCTCCAGGAAGGTTAACTCCACTTAAATTTATCCCTGAAAGCGTTACATTAGGAGCAATTAAGTAAGCTCCCGCTTCAGCGGCGTCAAACTCATAGGGAAACTGAGTTATTTCGTTATAGAGCGCTCTTTGTAAATTAACGCGATCGAGGTTTGCCTCGCTCAAGTCTACCTCGTACAAGCAAGTTCCACTGAGGTTTGTCTCACTGAGGTTGGCTCCCAGGAAATTGGCTCCCCGCAGGTCAGCTCCAATTAAATTAGCTTCCCACAGGTCGGCTCCATTTAGATCCGCGCCAACCAAAGCAGTAATCATTAGATTAGCTCTACTCAAATCAGCACCCGTCAGACTTGCGAAACTTAGGTTAGCTCCGCTCAAGTTTGCACCCATTAGGTCAGCACCGCTTAAGTCGGCTCCCCGTAGGTTAGCTCCTTCTAACTCTGCCTTGCACAAGTCAGCGATTCCCAGTGCAGCGCGGCTTAAGTCTGCCTGCAACAGGTTAGCTTCACTCAGGTTGGCGTGAGTAAAGTCGGCCTCCCTCAGGTTGGCGTGCTGGAGGTTAGCCCCACTCAAGTTGGCTAGAAAAAAGTCTCTTTCTCCCGCTTCATATTTCTTTAAGAGTTCATCAGGGTTCATGCCTGCACCTCTGTTGCTTTTATTCCAGCAACACTCAAATCGGTATGTAGACGTTCACAAACCTAAACTGATGCACCCTTTAGCCCCACGCTTGCCAAAACAGTAACGGGGACTCTCACCTTAAAATATGATATTAAGTTTTTTATGTCCAGCCATCTAAGTTTTTCTGGCAACGACTAGGTGAGCGATCGCAAAAAAGCGCAGGGATTAGCAACACCCCTCTCAAACTAGACCTTACAACGCGAACTACCTAGCTAGATATAGCAATATTCCCACCCTTTACAGGATGGGAATATTAAAAGCTAGCTAATTCGCTTAACTATGTAGGCTTCAGCCCAACACCAGCGGATTTTTATTTGGAAGCAGCCATTTCTTGCTGCAACTTGCTCTTAGCTTCTTTAAACTGAGTAGCCATTTGCTTCTCTTGTTCGTGGCTACAGTTGCTACCAATGGCAGAGAACATCGTGCTTTCTTCTTGACGAATGTGATCGCCGACCACATCCATTAGCTGCTTAACTCTGTCTTTGAACTCAGGTGAAGAGGGGCTGAGAGCCTTAATCTGGTCGAGCATTTGCTTCATTTGAGCCTGCTCGTTATACAGCTCTTGAGTGTCTCCCTCACCATAGAAACCTCGTACGGCTGGGTAGACAACTTGCTCTTCAGCTTGAGCGTGAGCCGTCAGATCCTTGTAGAGTTGACCAAAATACTCTTGAATTTTTTGAGGATCGTTAGAAGCGCCAATTTCTGTAAAGAGAGTATTGGTCTTGGCGTGATCCATGCGGATGATATCGCGGATGCTCATCTCGTCATCACTACGAGTGACTGCACTACCGACAACACCACTCAAAGCGGCAACAGCGTCTTGAACACGACCCCACAGACCTTGATCTGGATCTTGTCCAGTCAGTTCACGGGTGCCCAGGATTTCAAGAACTCCTTTAAGTTGTTCTTGATGAGCGCGGTTATCAAAGTTAACAGCATTCAAAGGAGAGATGGCAGCCATAACATCAGCGCCAACGACTTGGGCACACTTGTGGATAAGCAGACCAGTCATTGTTTGCTTGTGCTTGAGCAATTCAAGCTGAGATGTCTTTTCAA
Source organism: Cyanobacteriota bacterium (assembly GCA_030776905.1). Classification (GTDB taxonomy): domain Bacteria; phylum Cyanobacteriota; class Cyanobacteriia; order Cyanobacteriales; family Coleofasciculaceae; genus CADCTM01. The sequence continues at coordinate 6,529 of JALYGX010000077.1, forward strand.
AAACAGTAAGATCAGAACCCTGCATTAATTGTTGAGCTTGCTCAACGATCTGCTGTGTTGTTTCCTTGACCGGAGCCTGTACACCGTACTGAACAATTACGGTATCAATAACTCCCATGTTTTTTTGATCATCTTGGAGGAAGTCCCGCAGACGTTTAGCGATTTCTTCATCTGTGATGGCTCCCAATAACATTTGCTCACTGGACATGATTAGCTCCTGAACGGCTTTCATATCAGCTAGCTTCTGACCAATTGACAAACGCTTTGTATCATCAAGTGTTACTACCATTTGTTGTTCTCTCTTAAGGATCTTTATGAATCTCAACTCTTTCAGTTTGTCATCGCTGTTAAATTGAGCCATCCTTCTCTTGACG